>JAKBAL010000050.1 GCA_021809225.1 Pseudomonadota bacterium
TGAAGAAGAGGAGTTCCAGATACTCCCTTCTAATTACTAAACTTCAATTACTAACCACTGCGTTAGCCTTAAGCAGCTGTATGGGCGTCTACGATGGAGGATTTGAATGTCCTCCTGGAAAAGGCGTAGGTTGTAAGTCCATCTCTGAAGTTAATACCATGGTTGACCAAGGAGAAATCCCTGATACAACCTCCACAGCTTCTCTACCCCCCACATGTCAGACTTGTACAGCAACAGATAACCTTAAAGCTGAAATAGCAATTCAGGAAGAGAGTCAGATTTGGTATGCCCCTAGGCCCATGAGAGAACCTTTATCCTTGCTCATTGGAAAGCCTTGATGCAGACAAAACCTTCTTCTTCAAAATCATTAAATTCTCTTTGGAACAAACTTAAAGGAGAAGGAACGTCCTTTGGGGCGTCTTCGTCTACTCTTCGTTTGACCCATGAATTTTTATTGTCTCATAGTTTGAGTGAAGTTCTCCCTTACAGAAGCTTTGATCCTGAAACGCAGATTTTTATCAATCGCTCAAGCTTAGGATTTGTGATTGAAACCTTACCCTTAGTTGGCTGTGGAGATGAAATCCCGCGGCAATTAACAGGACTCTTTCAACATGCCTTATCCTTGGGATCAAGTTTTCAATGTCTTCTTCTTGGTAGTCATCGAACGGAAACTTGGATAAAGGCATGGGAAAAGGCCCGTGTAGGACATTCTGAAATCCTTGAAGAGCTTGCAAAAGAACGAGGCGTTTATTTAAGAAATCTTTCTCAAGGGCTTCTTCCTTCAAGCGGGAGCGCCAGAACCTTTCGTCTTATTCTTTCCTATAGCGAACCTATTGCTTTGTCTCCTTCGATGGAGGCTATTTTAGCTTTACGTGAGCAACTTCTGACAACTCTAAAAGGATGGGGGTTGCCTGTTAAAGTTTGGCAATCCGAAGATTTACTCATGGGCCTTGATGAGCTTTTAAACCCGACAGATGATTTGCTTAATCAATGGAATAGTTCTTTTTTGAATGATGAATCTCTAAAACCTGAGACCACTTGGAATCCCTATGAGGTTCTCTCGAACCAGCTCATGAGCCCCTCTACACGATTTGCTGTGGAACCTTCTCAGCTGCTCTTTGGTGAGAATGAGAAAGTCATGCGTCTTTATACGGCGCGCCTCTTTCCTCCTGTTTGGCATCAAGGAGGCATGGGAATTTTGATTGGCGATCCTTTTGATGAATTCTTGCGATTGCAAAGCTGTTTTTTCCTTGTTTATGGCGTCCATATTTGCAATGAAAAAACTCTCAAAACCCAAATGCTTGCCAAGTGTGGCAACGTTGAAAAACAAGCTGCTAGCCCTATTGCTAAATACGTTCCTTCTCTTAAAAAAGAAGAGGAAGAATGGCGCTATGTGCGAGAAAAGTTTGAAGAAGGTCAAAGGCTGGTGCGTACTCGCTTTCAGGTGGGGCTTTTAAGCTCTCCTGAGAAAATTGAGCGAGAGCAACAAACCCTTTTTAATCTCTATCGCTCTCAAAGGTGGGAGTTAAGTCTGGATAAGTATCTCCAACTTCCCTCTTTTTTAAGCTGTTTGCCCATGACATGGGGAGAAGGAGCCGCAGAAGATAGTCGAAAACTCAAGAAAACAAAAACAACCTTAAGCCATGAACCATCAAATCTCATGCCTCTTCAAGGAGAATGGCAAGGAACTGCATCTCCTGGGATGATATTGGTGGGAAGGCGGGGTCAGCTCTTCTATTGGTCCCCCTTTGATAATAATGAAGGAAACTATAATGCTTGCGTTGTAGGACGATCGGGATCAGGAAAGTCCGTCTTTATGCAAGAACTCATGACCAGTATTTTAGGTATGGGTGGAAAAGTCTTTGTGATTGACGTAGGTCGGTCTTTTGAAAAGACCGTTAAGTTGTTAAAAGGAACGTATTTAGAGTTCTCGACTCACTCGCCCATTTGCATTAACCCGTTTTCCTCCATTCCCTTCAATGACACAAAAGCGGCTTCCGATGCTTTGGCCATGTTAAAACCCATTCTCTCCCTCATGGCAGCACCTAAGGAAGGAACAACAGATCTAGAAGATACTTACCTTGAACAAGCTATTCAAGAAGGCTGGAACTCAAGGAAAAACAACGCAACCATTACAGATGTAGCAACTTTCCTTCTAAATCACCCAGATGAAACAGCAAAGACACTTGGAGAAAGGCTCTATCCCTATACAGAGCGGGGAACCTATGGGCGGTTCTTTAATGGCCCTGCCAATATTGATCTTACAGATACGCTTGTGGTGGTAGAGCTTGAAGAGCTTAAGGAACGAAAAGATCTTCAATCGGTCATTGTCCAAATGGTTATTCTACAAATCACTAACTCTATTTACCTAGGGGAGAGAAAAACACCCTCTTGTCTTATTCTGGATGAAGCTTGGGACATGTTGAGAGGCGCTCAGTCAGGGGTATTCATTGAAACGGCAGCCAGGCGTCTTCGAAAGTACTTTGGAGGTCTTATTGTCGGCACTCAGTCGGTCAACGACTTTTATGCCACCCCTGGCGCTCAAGCTGCTTTTGATAATGCGGATTGGATGTGCCTTCTCTCTCAAAAGGATGAATCTATTAAACTGCTTAAGAACTCTGATCGTCTTGTTATGGATCCAGCCATGGAACGGACGTTGAGGTCTCTCAGGACAGAACAAGGTAAATATGCAGAAGTGATGATTAAGGGGCCAAAGGGCTTTGCTGTGGGAAGACTCCTTCTCGATTCCTTCTCTAAGATTCTTTACTCCACAAAAGCAGAAGAATTTGCCGCTGTGCAAATCCTGGTGAAGGAAGGGTACAGCCTAAAAGATGCCATTCAACTCATAGCAACCCCCCAATAAATAAAGGAAAAAAGTATGACGCAAGAAAAGAATCAAGAAACTCTCGAAAATTTATCTGAAGCAACCTTCTCTCTCATAGATTCAAAGAGAAGAATTAAGTGGGCGCTCTTTTCTACAGGAGTGTTAGGAGGAGTTTTAGGAGCTGTTCTCATCAATACCATAGTGTATTGGAAACCAAACTCCTGTCCTTTTTGGGAAGAGAAGATCCTCAATAAAGCTTCTTTAGAGGATTCATCCTCAAATGATTGGTTAGCCAATAGGATAGGGAGCGTTGATCGAGAAGAGATTCTCCATGATCGTGCTCAAGCTCTTGCTGGTACCAATATTTCTGACAAAGAGCTTGAAGACAAACTGTCTTCCTTTCTGACTCTCTATGATGGAGTTCTTGAAGGCCTGATGGCAGAGAAAAAAGTGCTTCTTTTAGAGCGCGATGCCTTTGCCACCCACAGCGTTCCCGATTTTACAGAAGAAGTAAAACGACGCCTTCAACAAGCTGAATCTCAACAAACAAAGGATCAGCCATGAAAAGAAGGCTGTTTAAATTATGCTTGGGTTTAGGCACGCTTTCTCTTCTTTGTTGGGGCATTACGTCTCAAACAAAATTAGGAAGGTGTGCCTCAGAGAGTTTAGAGGGGATTCATTATGTTCTATTTCTGAAAAGCACTTCCTTCAAGCGAGGAGATATTGTTCTCATCCCAAATCATCCTGTTCCTTATGTGGGAGAGAAGCCTTTCGCTAAACGTGTGATAGGCCTTCCAGGGGATAGAATTATCCGGGACAAAGAACAATTGCAGATAAAATCTAAAAATACAGCAAGTAACATTACCCTTTTTACAATCTTTCCCCTTTTAGACAAAACCACAGAAGGCAAGCCCTTAACACCTCTTTCAATGCCTATTGTGCCTGAAGGATACATCTTTGTTGGGGGAGATCATCTTCGAAGCTTTGACTCTCGCTACAAAGAGTTTGGTCTTGTTCCCATAGAGAAGATTTGGGGAAAGTCGGTGTTCAAGTGGTAAACCCAGGTCTCAGTATTCAATATCCAGTGGTCAGAGATTTTAATGAAACACCTCAAGCTCTAAGATCTCTTATTGTGTCTTTGAAGCCAGTTTTTTTTCTTGTTACCTTTCTGAGCACTGACCACTGGATATTGAGTACTGCTCTAGCAAAAGACTGCGGAACTCATGGAGTGCTTTATTCCATTGAGGAAGAAGACCCCATCCAGCTTATTCAGCAAAAGTTAAAGGTAATGGAAGAAAGTGGAGAACTGGAACGCCATAACCACATTCTTCAAAAGAAAGGAAAAGCTGCTGTTGAAAGACCGAGACCTGTTGCAGGCATAACAAGGGCACCCAAGTCACACACATTTTATTACGACCCCACTTATGTCGTCCAAAATGATCTCACGGACCATAAAGGCCGCGTCTTTATTAAAAAAGGCACAAAGGTAAATCCTCTTGAAACAGTCAGTCTTTCTCAAAATCTCCTTTTCTTTGATGGAGATGATGAGGATCAAAAGAATTTTGCCAAAGAGAAACTACAGCAAAGCCCTCTGAAATTAATTCTTACAAAAGGAGCGCCTTTAGCACTGTCGGAGGAGTTGAAAGTTCCTGTGTATTTTGATCAACAAGGTGTTCTTACAAAAAAGCTCGGCATCCAGCACGTTCCAGCTCTTGTATCTCAGGAAGAACTTCGCTTACGAATCGAAGAAATTTATTCTCCCCAGTTTTTCTCTGTAAAAGCAGAGGAAACTCCTGAATCTCAAAAAAAACTCACGGAGATCTCCAACATCAAAGGGAGCCAAAAGTGAAAACCATTTTCCAAAAGCTTTATATCTTTTGTGGGGAGAACCACAAGCAGACGATCCACCCTAATACACAAATACCTAAGATCATATCCGCGGAGAATAAGATCTCAGGGGATATTAAGTTGTCTCTTCCTTCAAATACGTCCAGAGAAAAAATATTTTTAGCAGTTCCCCAAGAGAAAAAGCATAGAAAGGTTAGGGACACAAAAAAAGGGCATACCCTTAAAAAGAATTTTTTCATACATTTTTTGATTTCTGTTATTTTTTTTAATACTCCCGCAGCAAGCAAAACATGTCAGGGACGCTTTGTAAATCCCATAACAGATATTTGCTGGTCTTGCCTCTTTCCTATCTCAATTGGGACTATAAATGTGAGTGGAGGAGGACGAGAAGATATACCTAATCCCCCTCAAATTCCCTGTTGGTGTCCAAGGCCTCCCATTCCCCTTGTCCCTGGTGTTCCTGTGGGTTTTTGGGAGCCAGTGAGACTGGTAGATGTCACACGGGTTCCTTTTTGTATGGTGAATATGGGAGGCCTTCAATTAGGAAACAGTACCATTGGATACGGAATCCATGGTGCCAAAGAATCAAGTCAAGCCCAGCACAGTTTCTATCAGGTTCATTGGTATGTTTATCCTGTCATCTACTGGCTTGAACTCATCAAGGATTTTCTATGTATGGAACAACAAGATTTTGATGTGACCTATCTTACAGAGCTTGATCCTTTGTGGAATGAAGATGAGCTTTCTTTTATTCTCAATCCAGAAGCCGTGCTCTTTGGCAATCCACTGGCGCAGGCCGCCTGTGCGGCTGATTGTGCTGCGGCAACTGCGGGGTTTCCACTGGATGGATTCTTTTGGTGTGGAGGATGTCAGGGCAGTCTTTATCCTTTTACTGGCAATAATGCGGCGCACAATGGGGGTGTTCAAGCGAGCCTTTTGATGGTTCAGCGTATGATAGCCAAGCTTCATCGAGAGTTGTTACTTTGGGGAACAAGCGGAATAACAAATGCAGAAATCTGTCAGAAATATCCCTTACCCATCATTAAGAAGTCCCAATACAAAACTCAAATGACATATCCCCGCCCGATGACACGAGGTCCCATGGCTTGCAATCCCTTGGGAAGAACTGATGTCATTTGGGGATCAGGGAGGGAATTTCCCTACAAAGGAGAAGACTTTGGCTACTTGATTTGGAGAAAAGTTAATTGCTGTATCTTATAAAGTATTTGATTTTAAAAATTTTTATTTTGTCTTTTTCCTCCATTCTGGGAGACATGAGCTCCAGTTGTGCTTTTGCGGGGCATGAAATTGTTCCTCATAAAGAAGCACATCAACATGAAAAAAATTTTCCCCAACAGCTCTTTTGCTCAACAGGTTCTTGCAAGGTCATTCCTATCAACACAAAAGACATTCAAGCACTGCAAGAAAAATCAGCGCAAAAAGTTGATGAACTTCAGAAAAATAAGGAGTTTCAGGACTTCCAACGAGAAGGACTCCAAAAGAAAGACCCTATTTTAGAAGATAAAGAGTTTCAACAATTTGTTAATGAGCTTAATGAAAAAGCCCTCACTTCATTTCCAACCTGTCAAAGCACAGAGAAAACGCCTGCTGTAAACTCTCAAGTTCGTAACCCAGAAGGAAATCTTTACATTTTTGTTTCTTTCTCTCTTGGAGAGAAAGCTCTGATGAATCTTGCTCGTGAGGCTAAACAATATGGAGCTACACTCGTTTTAAGAGGATTTAGGGCTTGTCCTCGTCCTTGCGTAGGCGAGGAACACGGGGAACCAAGAAAAATAAGCTACGGCAAAACAGTCCAAGCTCTACAAAAAATTATCTTAAAGACGGGGCAGGGGGTGAGTATTGATCCTGAGCTTTTTACCTTCTTCTCTGTATCTTCTGTGCCTACCTATATTCTGGCAAAACCTTTTCAACTTAACTCTTCGGAACTCACCCCGCCTCCTCTTCATGACCGAATACAGGGACATGTCAGTGTGCACTATGTTTTAGAAACTTTTGCCAAAGAAGGAGATCTACAAAGTGAAGCAAAGGCGCTTTTGACCAAGGCATCGGTGTCGAATCGTTTGCAGAGAAAAGGAAGAGACAAATGAAGGGCTTGAAGAGGTCTCTTCTCAGCTGCTATCCAAAGGTGCCTCCCACTTTTACGAGCATAACGCTTTCTTGTCTCCTTTTTCTATTAGTGTTGTTTCTTTCTTTTGCAGCCTTTGGGAACTCTTGGAAGAATCTGAAAAAAGGAGATCAAGCGGCTCAAGAATTTTTGGAACACATTGAAGAGAAGAAAGCTGAGGCAGGACCTCATCCTTTCTACAAGGGGGAGAAGCCTCAAGAGGCTGGTTTTAAGAGTGACACTCTTGAAGGAAAATCTAAAAGCAAGATTCGTCATGACACTGCCAGCCAAATGATTCGAGAAAGCGCTAATACGCGTGCTCCCTTTAAAATTGATCCCAAAACAGATCCCCTTCTTAAGGGATCTCAACCTTTTATTGATAATCCTCTGGCGACAATCGGCGGTCAAGGAACACACCTTGTTGAGACCATTCAAAATGGAAAAGACCAAACCTTTGCTTGTGAAGAAGCAGGAGATGATTTTCTTGAACAATGTATTAGCAACCTGCATGTCCAAGTGGTGAAGAAAAAAATAAGAAAGGAAACCTCTGTTGTTATTCGTCTTACGGGGTGTAAAAAGTCCTATAAAAAGAGACATTCTCGAGCTTGTCCTGCCCTCCTTGGCGACATTTTGCATTGGAGATGGAGAGGAGTGTGGAAAAAAAATCAAGGCCCTATCGACATTACTGCCTCTTTTAAGGCCTGCCTTCAAGAGACTTTGAGCGGAAAGGCTAACCGTTGCCGTAAATGCAATAATCCAAGAAACACAATCCCCACAGATTTACCAGAAGAGCAAATCCAAAGTGTTATTATTGCAAGAGACCTTTCAGGGAAGCCCAGAATCGAAGGAAGAGCTAAGTATTGCAGCCATGGTAATTTGAAAGGATACGATCTTACAGCCCATCTCATCCTTATCCATGAAGAAGAGATTCATGAGGTTCTTCCCGGTGATTGGATTTTAAACAATTGTGAGCGTTTAGAAGAGAAAGTTGACCAAGGACTTTGTTTCTATAGTTCAAAAATATGCCTTCAAGGGAGGGAAACACGGTTTATTGAAGGAGTTCCTGTGACTCAAGACTGTTGGCAGGAACTCCGTATTTATAGCTGCTTCACGCCCTCTAAAGATGATTGTGGCCCTTTAAGAGCGAGGGGATGCGTCCAGATAAATTCGCGGTGTAAACAAATGATTGGAAAGACGTGTGTGGTCTACGCTCAAACCTATCAATGCAAAGGGGGAACCCAAACTTCTCATAGCATCGTAGGAGGAAATACACCCTTTTGTTTAGATGGAACTTGTCGAGATCAAACTTATGAGACCAATGATGAGATGATGTCCACTCTGGCTCAGTTAACAGTATTAAAGGAAATACAGGGAAATTTTAAAAAGGGTATGATCTTTAAAGGAAAAGATGAGCGTTGTTCAAGATACATTTTTGATTTTAAGGATTGCTGTGGGTCAGATAGCGGTTGGGGCAAGGATATCGGTATTTCTTCTTGCAAATCAAAAGAAAAAGATCTGAGAGAAAGGCGTAAAGCAGGCCTTTGTCGCAGGATTGGAACCTATTGCGCAAAGAAATATTTAGGACAGTGCGTAAAGAAGAAAACTACCTACTGTTGTTTTAACAGCAAGCTTCTTAAAGTTCTTCATGAACAAGGAAGACGCCAAATAAAGCTCGGGTGGGGAAAACCAAAAAAACCTCTTTGTCGTGGATTCACAATTAGTGAAATTCAGAGAATTGACTTTTCTAAACTTGATCTACGAGAAGTTTTTGAAGATCTCATGAAGAACTTTAAATCTGGCAAACAAGAGGGGATGGGACCCACGGGAAAAGAACGAATAGAGAAGACTGATTTCAAGGAAGTTTTTCAAGGGGTCATAAAAAAATCTAAGCCTACTCAAATTCAAGACATGAGTCAAAGAGTTGGGGAACGGCTGGATATCCTGAAAAAAGGTATGGATTCTCATGCAAAGTAACGCCTTTCAGTCAGTCTCTGTTTTTAACAATTCAGCCTTAACAAGGTTAAGAGCTATAACGTGCAGTCGTTTAAGGAATTTATTCGCAAGCCTTTCATCTTTAGGGAGAACTTGTGAAAGGAGTCCTACGTATTTTCTTTATCTTGTCGTTCCTTTATGCTTGCTCAGTAGTCTTGCTCCTTTGAAAGCAGATTACCCAGTTTTACCGTTAGCTTCCCAGAGGGGAACAGTGTCGACCCCTCTTGAGGTCAAGCATCCTGAGGTTAAACCTCGGTCCTTTTTTGAGAAAAGAGCTGAAGGATGGCACTGGTACCAAGATAGGCTCAGGCTGAATGATTTAAGAGCGAGTAAAAAAGAAGAGGAAAAAAGCTCCTCCGGCAGGAGCTCTTCTTCCTCTTCTCAGACCCCAACGGAGAAAATTGAGGTCCAACGAAGGGAACTTGAGACAAAGCTTCATACAGCTATTCTAGAGCCTTCTCAGCAGAATATCACAACTTACATTCTCGCGCAAAAAGCGCTAATGGATCAGAGCCAGAGGTTTAAACCTCTGGCTCTG
>JAKBAL010000051.1 GCA_021809225.1 Pseudomonadota bacterium
GAAGCTGTAGCTATTGAATTCCGCCTTTAAAGTTAGAACATGCAAAATTCCGGATCCATTTTGAAGACCTTATTGAAGATGCTTGGGGCGTTTCGGGGATGGATAGAGTTGAGTTTTACATTCAAACAAATCCTGGGACTCCTGAAGGGTCACTTTCAGCTATTGCTTCGGGAGGAGAATTATCTCGGCTTATGTTGGCTCTTAAAGTAGTGCTAGTCAAATCTGGTGCTGTGCCAACACTTATTTTTGATGAAATTGAAAGTGGAACAGGAGGAGCTGTTGCGGCTGCGATAGGAGAACGATTGAAAACTCTTTCTCAAAATATTCAAATTTTGGCGATTACCCACTCTCCTCAAATCGCCTCTTATGGAAACCAACATTTAGTGGTTGTTAAAACTGTGAAAAATGAAGTAACGGCAACGCACGTTATTGCTTTGCAAAGCGAGGAGAAACATGAGGAGATTGCTCGTATGCTTGCTGGAGAAGAAATTACGGCTGAAGCACGAGCTGCCGCAAAACGTTTAATAGAGGGTAGTGATGAATATGAGCAAAATTCCAGTCAAAAAATTATCTGAGGAAGAAGCAAAGGAAGAATTGAAGCATCTTGCCGAAATTATCTCTCATCATGATCGCCTATATTACCTTGAAGATAAGCCGGAAGTGAGTGATGCAGAGTATGATGCGTTGCGCCTTCGTAATGAGTCTATTGAAAAAAAGTTTCCCATTCTCATTCGAAAAGATAGCCCTAGCTTAAAAGTAGGTGCCCCTCTTTTGGGAGTTTTTAAAAAGGTAAAACATCGTCGACCTGTTCTTTCTCTGGACAACGGTTTTGAGGATCAGGACGTATATGATTTTCTCGAGCGCACTCGGCGATTTTTGGGTCTTTCTCCTGAAACACCTGTTGAGATTGTTGCAGAGCCAAAAATTGACGGACTCTCGGCTATTTTGCTGTATCAAGAAGGGGTCTTTAACCTTGGAGCAACACGGGGAGATGGTACAGAGGGAGAGGATATTACAGTCAATCTGCAAACTCTAAAGGATATTCCTCATATTATTGATGCTGAGGCTTTTCCTTTTACGACCGAGATTCGTGGGGAAGTCTACATGCGTCATGAGGATTTTATGATCATGAATGACAAGAGACAAGCTCAGAACCTTCCCCCTTTTGCAAATCCACGTAATGCGGCTGCAGGTTCTGTTCGACAGCTTGATCCCCAAATAACAGCACGGCGACCTTTAAAATTTTTTGCTTACTCGTGTGATGATTACGAACCATTTCATGTAACAACTCATTGGGCGTTTTTAGAGAAACTAAAAAATTGGGGCTTTATGGTCAATCCCTTGGCTCGTCTTTGTGGAAATGAGGAAGAAATTATTGCGTATTACCGAGAATTAGAAGCGCAAAGAGCTCATCTTTCCTATGATATTGATGGAATTGTTTATAAAGTAAATCGTATTGATTGGCAAAATCGAATGGGATATTCGGCACGAGCTCCGCGGTGGGCACTTGCCCATAAGTTTCCAGCTCAACAAGCGCAAACCTATCTTGAAGATATTTTGATCCAAGTGGGGCGCACAGGGGCACTGACTCCTGTTGCTGTGCTTGCACCTATCACCGTGGGAGGTGTCGTAGTGTCTCGAGCTAGTCTCTATAATGAAGATGATATTGTCCGTAAAGATATTCGTGTGGGAGATACGGTTATCGTTCAACGAGCAGGAGATGTTATTCCTCAAATTGTGTCTGTTATTTTAGATAAAAGACCTGACGGATCACAACCATTTAACTTTCCACATGTTTGCCCTGTTTGTGGATCTCATGCCATACGCCCTCCAGGAGAAGCTGTGAGAAAATGCATAGGAGGGCTTGTGTGTGCCGCACAAGCAACTTTGCGGTTACGCCACTTTATTTCACAGGATGCTTTTGATATTGAAGGTTTTGGGTCAAAGCATATTGAAGCTTTTTATAAAGATGGTTTGATCCATTCTCCTCAAGATATTTTTACCTTAGAATCACGAGATCAGCAAAGTTTAACTCCCTTAAGTGCGCGAGAAGGGTGGGGCTCTCAATCTGCTCAAAATCTTTTTAAAGCGATTGAAATGCGGCGGATTATTCCTCTCCATCGTTTTATTTATGCTCTTGGCATTTTGCACGTTGGTCAAATCACAGCTAAGCTTTTGGCGCGCCATTACTTGTCTTATGGTGCTTGGAAAGAGGCTATGATTGAGGCTAAAGATCCTGAGAGTCAAGCTTATGTAGATTTGATTTCCATAGATGGAATTGGCCCCAAAGTTTCTGCGGATTTAATAGCCTTTTTTGATGAGTTTCATAATCTTAAGGTTTTAAATGATCTTTTAGAAAAGGTAATAATACGAGATGAGAAACCCATTCAAACTTCTTCAAGCTTTCTCGCAAATAAAACCATCGTTTTTACGGGCACGCTTCAACACATGACGCGAGCGGAAGCAAAAGTGAGGGCTGAGAGTCTGGGGGCAAAAGTATCAAGTTCTGTCTCTTCTAAAACAGATTATGTGATCATTGGAACTGAAGCGGGTTCAAAAGCAAAAGATGCCAAGAAACTTGGGGTTTCTCTTCTTACTGAGGAAGAATGGCTCAAGATGGTCAGTGTTTCATAACTAAAGAATGAGATCAACATTACCTTCTTTTGGATTGTTTAATTTATCCTAGGCGAATTGGGTTCAACCTTCTGCCCTCCTTACTTTACAATACAGATAAATGTTTCTTTCATTGATGCGTCTAATCCTGCATAATATCGCATTGAGTATCTCTTTTTAGGTATAGGTCAAAAGATATTCTCCTCTTTCTCAGGATGCAATTACAGTATTTGGTGGAAAAATAAGTACATGCTTTGTATTGTGCTACCATAAATGGAAGAATTGCTACTTATAAAAGCAATAGAAAGGTTGATTTGTTAATGCTAAAGATAGGTGAAGCTTCGCTTTTTGACTCAAGAAAGAAGTTGCCGCAATATTTATATGCTTATCGTATAGGAGTCTTAAAATGATTTCAGTTCCCCTCGTAAAATTGCCTCATGGAGAAGGATTACCCCTCCCCACCTATGCAACAACCCAAAGTGCAGGTGTTGATTTGATGGCGGCCATCAATGAGTCTTTTTTCTTGAAGCCCTTTCAACGAAAACTTATTCCTACGGGAATTTCTTTAGCTCTTCCCCCGGGCTACGAAGCTCAAATTCGACCCCGATCAGGGTTGGCCTTAAAACATGGCCTCACAGTATTAAATTCACCTGGAACGATTGATGCAGACTATCGAGGTGAAATCCAGGTTATTCTTATTCACTTAGGGACAGAAGATTTTTTGATTGAAAGAGGTCAGCGGATAGCCCAGTTAGTTTTGAGCTCTTTTTCTAGTGTTTGTTGGAGTGAGGTTGATCAACATGATAATTTTGAGCACAATTCCCGACAAGGAGGCTTTGGTTCAACAGGCCTAAGGAACAACGCATGAAACGATATTTATACATTCCTCTAGTCTTTTTGATGTTTTCGTCAGCGATGAGAGCTGAAAAAATCCCTCTTCCCAGATTTGTTTCTTTAAGACCAGATGAAGTGAACGCCAGAGTGGGGCCTGGTCCCAATTATCCCGTAGAATGGGTTTATTTAAAGACAGGTCTTCCTGTAGAAGTAACTGCAGAGTTTGATACGTGGCGAAAAATTCGCGATAGTGAAAATGCTGAAAGTTGGGTTCATCAAAGTATGATCTGCTCTAAGAGACATGCTATTGTTCAAGGGGGTGAAACTATTCTCTATGGGGAGATGAATATAAATAGTCGTCCTCTTGTTCGATTACAACAAGGTGTTGTCGTTGAACTACTCAAATGTCGTGATGAGTGGTGTCAGATTCGGATTTATGATTTTAAAGGATGGATTCCTAGAAAATATCTGTGGGGTCTGTACCCACAGGAAAACATAGGCTGAATTTGCACCACTCCTTAACTGTAATCATACCATACGTCGTGACAAAAGTGCTGCTGAGAGGGTTCCTTCATCAAGATAATCAAGTTCACCTCCTACGGGAACGCCCCGAGCAAGGCTGGAAAAATGAGTAACCCCTACTTCTTTAATTCGTTCGATAAGGTAGTGGCTAGTTGTTTGGCCTTCAACGGTTGCATTGAGGGCGAAGATAATTTCTTTTACTTCTCTCGATTGGCAACGCTTTAAAAGGGAGGAAAGTCGCAAATCTTCTGGTCCCACACCATCAAGAGCAGAAAGCACCCCCCCCAAAACATGGTAATGACCTTTGTAAGAAGAAGTTCGCTCAAGGGCCCAAAGATCGGCAACGTTTTCAACCACGCAGATAAGAGAAGAATCACGACGAAAATCTTGGCAAAGAGCGCAAGGGTCTTGTGAATCAAGGTTACCACAGGTAGTGCAGTCTTTTACTTTCACCTCTACAATCTGAAGGGATTCCGTAAGGGCAGGCAAAGTTGTCGTACGATTTTGCAGCAAGTGCAAAGCCACCCGCTTTCCTGATCGCGGTCCTAAGCCGGGAAGCTTGGAAAGAAGCTGAATCAGGGTTTTAAGTTCATCACTGATCATAAACAAGGCCTGTAAAATGAGAGTTAAGAATCATTATTGTTTGTAAAGTAATCTAGAAAATCCCTCTTTACCACCTTCACTTTCGCAAAGATGGCATCAAAAGTGGGAAAACTGAGCCATAATCCAGGCAAAAGAACGTGAGTCTATAAATATTTTTCATAAGGGAGGCGCTAAAATGGGAGTTTCATCCCTCCTGGAAGTTTCAGGCCTCCTGTCACTTTACCCATCTCTTCGGACGCTAAATCTTCAGCTTTCGTTTGTGCATCACGAATGGCTGCAACTAAAAGATCCTCCAACACCTCTCCTTCTTCAGGATTCAAAAGCGTAAGATCAATTTTGATGCTCTGTACACTTCCTTTTCCATCAGCAGTAATTTTTACAAGCCCTCCTCCAGACGTGCCTTCAACCTCAAGAGTCGCTAGTTTTTCTTGGACTTCCGCCATTTTTGCTTGCATCTTTTGGGCTTGTTTCATCATTTCGCCAATATTACCAAACATAGTGTCTCTCTTTCCTTATGTATCTTCAATCTCAACAAGGGATGTTCCAGGGAACGTTTGCATCATCATCTGCACAAGAGGATCTTGTAAGATAGACTGGCGACGCTCTTTAAGAGCTTGTTGAGCCTTTTCATAAAGAGTAGGGTGACCGATTTCATCGGAAATTGCAATCGTCCATACTTCATCTTTCTTGTTTTTTAAAAGATCCTGCAGTTGATGAGGCAGCGTTTTCGGTGCTTTTTGGGTAAGTCGTAACGTTACAGTCGAAGGAGCAAAATCCACAAGATGAACGTCATAAAAAAGGTGTGCATGTAAAATGCCTTCCCGTAGGTGGCTAACCCATTCGACGAGATCTTCAAAGGTAGAAAGTGACGTTTTATCCGTTGCTAAGACTTTTTTTTTAAGGAATTTTCCTCGGAATATCCTTCCAAAAGATCACTTAAAGAAGGAAGAGGAGAAAGATGAGTGAGGCGAATGATAATAACTTCCAAAGCTTTTTGAGGAGAGGGTGCGCGTTTGATTTCTTCAAATCCTTTGGTAAGAATTTGCCAAGTCCGTGTTAGCGTAGGAATCGAAAGCGATTCGGCAAGCTCTAACCCTTTTTGCCGCTTTTCAGCTGTTAAAGTTATATCTTCAGCCAGAGTCGAACTAATTTTTAGACAATGCAGCCAATGAGTCAAATCTAGAAGCTCTTCAATAAGGCGTAAGGGATCGGATCCTTCTTGATAAAAATAGCGTAACTTTTCAAGAGCGGTGAGGATATTTCCTTCTGCTATTGTGTGAAATAAGTCTAAAAGAGCTCCTTGGTCAGAAAGTCCAAGCATTTGCCGAACGTACGTAACCGTGACGTGAGACTTACCATAAGTAATTGCTTGATCCAGCAAAGAAAGCCCATCCCGTACAGACCCCTCTGCAGCTTTCGCAATAAGTCCTAGAGCTTCGTCCTCACAAACAACGTTTTCTTGGGCACATAGGGTTTTGAAATAGGTGACTAAAGTTGGGCTTTCAATGCGCTTGAGATCAAAACGCACGCAGCGAGATAAAATTGTTGCGGGAACTTTATGAATTTCCGTTGTGGCGAAAATAAACTTTACATGAGGAGGAGGCTCTTCAAGCGTTTTTAGAAGGGCGTTAAACGCACTTTTAGACAGCATGTGGACTTCGTCAATGATATATATTTTAAATCGCGCTGAAACAGCCTTATATCGAGATGCTTCAATAATTTCTCGAATATCATCCACACTTGTTCGACTGGCTGCATCAATTTCAATTACATCCATTGAACGATCTTGCGCAATGGCCGTACAAGATGAACAAGTCCCGCAAGGCTCAGGCGTTGAACCTGTTTCGCAATTGAGGGAGCGAGCAATAATTCGGGCAGTTGTCGTTTTGCCTGTTCCGCGAATGCCGGTTAGAATAAAAGCATGTCCTAGTCTGTTTCCTTCAATACCTCGTTTTAAGATTTCGACGAGAAAATCTTGGCCAATAACTTCACTGAGTTTTGTCGGACGATATTTGCGAGCGAGCACCCGATAACCTTCAAGAGAAGAAGGAGAAGAGTCTGCGGAGGAGACAAGTTTAAGAGCGGCTTCCACGTGTATTCTATTCCTTTTTAGGTGAGGGGCGTGCTTAACGTGACCCGCAGGGATCTTACGACGGCTGCTTCCTTCCGGACCTGACCGGGTTGATAAGGCCTACGTCCACAAACCAGCCCCTCTTCATTCTTATAGCAAACAAAGTAGGGGGGAGAGCAAGAGGAATGTGAAAATTTGTCATTTGTCCTTGAAGAGAGCAATATTTTCTTTAATTCTCCTGAGCAAAATTATCGAGAAACCATTTCTAGGTTGACGCCTGGAATCTCGAAAGGCATCCTGTTAAGAGAGGATAATCAAACAGGAAATTAGGAATGAAAAGTACGACTATGCAGTCGTTTTCGGAGAATCAACTCCAACCCATGGCTAATGCTATCCGGGTTCTTACGATGGATGCCGTTGAACACGCCCAATCCGGTCATCCAGGAATGCCAATGGGAATGGCAGATGTTGCAACAGTTTTGTTTGCAAAATTCTTAAAGTTTGATGCCTCTGCACCCCAATGGTTTGATCGAGACCGATTTGTTTTATCAGCTGGGCATGGATCCATGCTTTTATATTCTCTTTTATATTTAACAGGGTATCAGGACATGACCCTCGAAGAAATTAAGAACTTTCGCCAATGGGGTAGCCGTAGTGCAGGTCATCCTGAGCATGGGGAAGCAGAAGGAATTGAAACTACGACAGGTCCCTTGGGCCAAGGACTTGGGAATGCTGTGGGGATGGCCCTCGCTGAAAAAATGATGGGTGCCGAATTTGGGAAAGAGCTTGTCGATCATAAAATGTATGTAATCGTAGGTGATGGATGTTTAATGGAAGGTATTTCCCACGAAGCCATTTCTTTAGCAGGTCACCTTTGTTTGAATAATCTGATTGTCCTTTTTGATGACAACCAAATTTCAATTGATGGTCCTACCAATTTAGCTGTTACAGATAATCAACGTTTGCGATTTGAAGCCTCCCATTGGGAGGTTATAGAGATTGATGGTCATAACCTTATCGAAATTGAAGCTGCTCTTCAGAAAGCTCAAACCGCAACAAAGCCTGTTTTTATTGCGTGCAAGACACAGATTGCCAAAGGATCTCCTCATAAAGCAGGAACGGCAGCTGTTCATGGTGCACCCTTAGGAGAAGAAGAAGTTCGAGCAACGCGTCAGAATCTTGATTGGCCTTACCCTGCCTTTGAAATTCCAGAAAATATTTTATCGGTGTGGCGTGAAGTTGGCAGGAGAAATAAGGAAAAACGTAAGGCATGGGAAGAGCGTCTTTCTCAAAATGAGAATAAAGCTGAAATCGAGCGGCGAATAAGAAAAGCTTTACCTCATAACTGGAAGAAGCCTATTCAAAATCTTCTTGAGACGTTTGTCGCTCAGCAAACAAGTGTTGCAAGCCGCCAATCCTCTCAGATGATTTTAGATGTCCTTGCTGCTGAAATTCCTGAGCTTGTGGGAGGATCAGCTGACCTTACTGGTTCAAATAATACAAAAGCTAAAAATATGATACCCATCCGTCCAAATAATTACAAAGGGCGTTATATCCACTATGGGGTACGGGAGCACGGCATGGCTGCAGCCATGAACGGAATGGCTCTTCATGGAGGACTCATTCCCTATGGAGGAACATTTTTAGTCTTTACAGATTATTGTAGACCGGCGATTCGTTTGGCTGCCCTTATGGGCATTCGCGTGATTTATGTTATGACCCATGATTCCATTGGTCTGGGAGAAGATGGACCAACCCACCAACCCATTGAACATTTAGCCTCTTTAAGAGCTATCCCTAATCTTCGTGTTTTTCGCCCTTGCGATGCAGTGGAAGTTGGCGAATGCTGGATGCTTGCCCTTGAATCTACTAATTCTCCTTCTGTTATAGCTTTAACGCGTCAAAAGCTTAATCTTTTGCGGAAGGAAGTCTCCCATAATCTATCCGTGCAAGGAGCTTATATTTTAAAGGATGCTCAAGGAATTCGAGAGGTTACACTTCTTGCATCGGGTTCTGAAGTGGAAATTGCCCTTAAAGCTCAAGAGATTTTAGAAAGTAAGAATATTCATACAGCTGTTATTTCCATGCCCTGCTGGGAGCTTTTTGAAAAACAGGATCAAATGTATAAAGACACCATTTTAGGTAAGAATACGTTCCGAGTTGCTATTGAAGCGGCATCGTCTATGGGGTGGGAAAAATATGTAGGAGATGAGGGTATTACGTTGGGATTAAATCATTTCGGGGCCTCTGCGCCCTATGAAATTCTCTATCAGAAATTTGGCCTTACGGCCGAAAATATCGTCAAAATTGTCGAGAGGAGAAAACATGGTCTGTAAGGTTTCTATTAATGGATTTGGTCGTATTGGGCGCCTAATTTTACGAGCTATATTTGAGAGTCGCCGTTCAGATATTGAAGTCATTGCTATTAATGACTTAGGGTCTATTGCAGAAAGTGCCCATCTTTTTAAGTATGATTCGGTTCACGGACCTTTCCCGGGTACGGTGGAAATTCAGGATGAGGGACTTAAAATTAATAATCACTTCATTAAAGTTTTTGCCATTCCTAATCCAATGGTTTTGCCTTGGAAAGAATTGGATGTTGATGTCGCGATGGAATGTTCTGGCCGCTTTACAAAGCG
>JAKBAL010000052.1 GCA_021809225.1 Pseudomonadota bacterium
TTTTATATTAAATAATATAAATATAGGAGAAAAAGAGATGAGGCTTACACTTAAAGAAACCACAAAAAAAGCAATGCAAAGTATATGTATTGGGATAGCACTATTAATGGGAGTGGGGGGCTTTATTGAAGCCAATGCTTCCCAATATCAAGATCTCAAGGAATGCAAAGATGCGTGTAAGGAAGGACTTGCTCATTGTCAAGCAACTTGTAGGGAACATTTTGGAACATATTATCACAAATATCCTGATTGCATAAACTCTTGTAAGAGTGGTTCTTCCTCATGTAAAAATAAATGTAAAATAGATTTTCGTTTAAATTAATTGAAAATAAATTAAACTTTAATGTTTCTCTTTTGTCTATCTATTTTTTGGCCGATTCTTCCGATGAATCGCCTTTCGGGTCCAGGGACGATCGCCTTGCAATGCCCGGACTTTCTCAAGACGAGGACCTTGAGGCGTCAACCAAAGAGCCAAGCCTCCTTCTCGCCAAAGATCGTACCAATCAACAGTGAGAGTGGCCTCAGGGCAGGCCCTTTGGCTGGGTTCGAGACGAATAAGAACAGCATTTTTTTTGCAGGGTTGATTTTTTTTGTTATAGGAAATGATGACGGGGATATTTTGAAAAGAAGCGCGGCACACACCTTTCTCACAGGGCATGGCTTTTATCTCTTGAGCCGCTAAATATTTTTGCCAGGTCTCAGCCATAAATTTTCCCTTGCGAGTGGAGCTGACATAAAGAGTTTGGACCTCATAAAGAGCCACAACTTTTCCTTGCCCATCAATTAAAAGGTGAGGAGGGTCATTCTCAAAGGTCATCAAAAAACCTGCAATCATGAGAACAAATCCCCACCTTCGCCAAGGGTGTTGCCAGAGACAAATCCAAAGACCTCCTGTAACAACGAAGGTGAAAGCAAGGATAGGGGGATGAGCAACGCTAATGCTTGCTCCAGGCCAAGAGGATACAGTTGCAGCTATTTGCGTCAAAAGGTCTATAGAGTATTCAAAAGCGCGAAGAGGAAAGTCTCCGAGACCGAAGGGTGTTAAAAGACATGTTATAAGAGCAGCGGGCATAATGAAAAAGCTTGTTAAGGGAATGGCCACAAGATTGGCGCCGATGGCATGAAGACTAAAGCGATGAAAGAGGTAGATGGTGAAGGGGAGAGTTGCGATCGTTGCTAGAAGAGAGGTAAAGACAAGGCCACCGCCATAGACAAGGAATTTGCGAAAGATTCCCCCTTGTACGACCCAATGGGAGATAGGATTTTTCCAAGCCTCATACCCTGCAATAAGGGCAACCACAGCCGCAAAAGAGAGTTGAAAACTGGGCCCTAAAAGAGCCTCAGGCGTGGTAAGGAGAATCATAAATGCAGCCAGAGCAACAGTGCGCATGGAAAGAGCAGTGCGATCTATTAAAATCGCCGCCATCACAACAGAAATCATGATAAAAGCCCGTTGTGCGGGAATACCAAATCCGGAAATAATAAGATAAAGGAGAGTCATGAGGATGGTTCCGACCGCTGCAATTTTTTTACTGTTATAGGCAAGACAGAGTGGGGGAATGAGGGCAATCCCGCGCCTAATAATCATAAAGACAACGCCTGCAATGATGGTAAGATGAAGGCCAGATATGGCTAAAATATGGGCAAGACCTGAGCTGATGAAATCCTCACGAACGTCCTCTGGGACGGCCGCTTTATCTCCCGTAATGAGGGCTGCAGCAATTGCGCCTAGGGGAGAAGGCATGTGGGTGAGGAAATAAGCTGTGATCTTTTCGCGGCGTTTTTCAAAGAAATCTCGCAAAGAGGGAGAAGAGTCCAAAATTTTTGGCACCGAGAGAGCAAAGCCTGTTGCTCCAATACCATTAAAATAAGCTTGTCTGCGAAAATCGAATCCATGGGGAAGAGAAGGCTCAGAGACGGGATTCAGTTTTGCTTGAAGACGAATGACCTGGCCGGGCCAAAGATGATCTCTTTTGCCCTTTAAAGTCAGGCGGATTTTTTGAGGTAGCTTTTCTTGGGTTTCAGCCTGAAGATCGGTCATAAGGATTCGCTGATAAAGGACTCCCTTCTTAGTGGGCTTTAATTCAACGTGAGTGATGCGTCCTTCCAAAAGAAGAATGGGTAAGGGGTACTGGAGCATTTCAGTTTTTAAATAATGTGTTCTAAGAAGACCCGCTGAAAAGCCAAGGGCCATGACTCCAAGGCTTAAACCAAACAATCGGATCGTTTGAAGACGGACTCGCCATAGGGAAAGGGTAAAAAACAGCAGACTTCCCAAGGCCCACTCTAAGGGAGGTTCAAAAGGAAAATGGAAATAAAAAACAATTCCAAGTCCCAAGAAGACGGGAAGCCATAAAGGCCAACGCTGAAAGTCATTAAAAAAAGATAAAGAAAGATGCTCTCTAAAGTTCATGATTTTGTTAATTTTATTTTTCTTATTTTTAATAAAAAAGATTATATATAAATTTAAAAAAGAAAAGAGGAGAAATAGGTCATGTAGGTTTCTGGATTGCCGAGGCCCCTGCGAGGAGATTTGCTCCGAAGCAGAAAAACTTTATTTTCATTCATGAAGGGTATAGGACAATTTTTTATCTTCTTCTCAAGCTCTCCATAGGGTAAAATCAAACTCAAAATAATTCTAAAAAGGAAACCCCATGTCTGTTGTCGTTCGTTTTGCTCCTTCTCCTACAGGGTATTTGCATATAGGAAGCGCAAGAACAGCGCTCTTTAACTGGCTTTTTGCTCGACATCATGGAGGAAAAATGCTTTTGCGAATTGAAGATACGGACAGGGCTCGTTCCACTCAAGAGGCTGTTGAGGCGATTTATAAAGGTCTTGAGTGGTTGGAAATTGACTGGGATGAAACTCCCGTTCACCAGTTTGATCGCTCAGAACGTCATGTTGAAGTTGCCAAAGAACTCTTAAAAAAGGGGGCGGCTTATTATTGCTATTGCACTCCAGAAGAGCTTGAAACCATGCGGGAGGAGGCGCGGGCGAAAGGTCTTCCTCCTGGTTATGATGGACGGTGGCGCGATCGCTCACCCGATGAAGCGCCTGCAGGGGTTAGTCCTGTTATTCGTTTTAAAGCTCCAAAAGAAGGGGAGACCGTGATTCAGGACCTTGTCCAGGGTGAGATCCGTGTTTCCCATCAACACCTAGATGACATGATTCTTTTAAGGGCCGATGGAACGCCCACCTTTAACCTTTCCGTTGTGGTGGATGACCATGATATGGGGATCACTCATATTATCCGAGGGGACGACCATTTAACCAACATGTTTCGCCAATATAATATCTTTAAATCCATGGAGTGGGAGATTCCTCACTATGCCCATATTCCTTTGATTCATGGCTCTGATGGAGCAAAACTATCCAAGCGTCATGGGGCGTTAGGGGTGGAAGCCTACCGAGATATGGGATTTTTGCCAGAAGCTTTACGGAATTATCTCTTGCGTTTGGGCTGGAGCCATGGCGATGAGGAAATTATTTCAACAGAAGCAGCCATTCAATGGTTTGATCTTGATCATGTCGGCAAATCTCCTGCTCGTTTTGACTTTGTTAAATTAACCAATCTCAATGGTCATTATTTGCGAGAAGCTGATAATGAGCGTCTTGTAAACGTGGTTGTTCCTTTTATTGAAAAAAAATATGGAATAGCCGTCACTGCAGAAGCGCATGATATTTTACGCCGGGGCATGGCTGGCCTTAAGCAACGGGCAAAGACGCTTGTAGAACTTGCAGAAAACTCACTTTTCTATGTTGCTCCCCAGCCCTTGGATGAAGCGGCTCAAAAGATTTTAGATGGAGAAGGTATGGAGATCCTTAGGGTCATGCTGAGTCGTCTATTATGCTTTCCCGAGACCTCATGGACGGAAGTAGGGCTTGAAGACTATATTCGACAAGTTGCCATGGAGCGAGATCTAAAGCTGACAAAGGCAACTCAGCCTTTACGCGTGGCATTGACAGGAAAAACTGTCTCTCCAAGTGTTTTCGATCTGATGCACGTCCTTGGGAAGGATAAAACCATAGAAAGGCTTCAAGCTACCTTTATAAATAAAGGAAATTTTTCCGAAGTGTAAATTAATTTTTAAGGAAGCCTGATGTACCATTTTCTAAAGAACAAGAAAGGCATCCCATGGTGACAGAGCATTTTCTGGACGAAGACGATGAGCTTGCCCATCTCGAGGTCACTCCCGGCCGACCAGGGGGGAAAAAGTCTGTTGATCTTCCTATCCTTCACGGAACGTTGGGGCCTGCTGTTTTCGATATTCGTAAGCTTTATAGTGAAACAGAATGTTTTACCTATGACCCTGGATATACATCAACGGCGAGCTGTGAGTCCAAAATTACCTTTATCGATGGTGAAAACGGGGTTTTACTGCATCGGGGATATCCTATTGAAGAACTTGCAGAAAACTGCACCTTTTTACAAGTTTCTTATCTCCTTATGGAAGGAGAAATGCCCAGCCCAGAAGAATATCAAACTTTTGTAAAAAATATCACCTTTCATACTATGGTTCATGAGCAGTTGCGAAATTTCTATAGCGGTTTCCGAAGGGATGCTCATCCGATGGCGATTATGTTGGGTGTTGTGGGAGCGCTTTCGGCTTTTTATTATGATAGCCTTGATATTCGTGACCCCCAGCAACGCATCATTGCATCTCATCGTCTTATTGCCAAAATGCCGACTATTGCGGCAATGGCGTATAAATATTCTGTTGGCCAACCGTTTATGTACCCCCAAAACGATTTAGGATATGCAGAAAATCTGCTTTATATGATGTTTGCTATGCCATCAGAGCCCTTTAAAGTTAATCCCGTCGTTGCGAAAGCCTTGAATAAAATTCTTATCCTTCACGCTGATCATGAACAAAATGCTTCTACATCAACCGTGCGGTTAACCGGATCGAGTGGCGCCAATCCTTTTGCTTGTATTGCTGCAGGAATTGCGAGTCTTTGGGGTCCAGCCCATGGAGGAGCAAATGAGGCTGTCATCGCAATGCTCAAAAAAATTGGCCACAAGGATCGGATTCCTGAATTTATTAAGCGAGCAAAAGATAAAGATGATTCCTTCCGACTCATGGGCTTTGGCCATCGTGTTTATAAGCATTACGATCCACGGGCCTCTGTTTTAAGAAAAGTCTGCCAGGAAGTTTTTACGGAACTTGGCCTTCAGAACGATCCTCTCTTGGAACTTGCAAAAGAGTTGGAAAAAATTGCTCTTGAGGATCCTTACTTTATAGAAAAGAAGCTCTACCCCAATGTGGACTTTTATTCAGGGATTATCTTTAAGGCCATAGGAATTCCAACCTCTATGTTTACAGTTCTTTTTGCGGTTGCTCGGACAGTTGGATGGATTGCGCAGTGGATGGAAATGATTGCAGATCCCTCTCAAAAAATAGGGAGGCCGCGCCAATTGTACACAGGTCACACATTGCGTCATTATATCTCCGAAAGGGGGGAGGGTAAATGATCGCGAGGCCACCAGAAAAAAAATCTATCCTTAAAACCAAACCGCTGTCATCTCTGTTTTTAAAGGTAGCCAATGATAACCGACCCCCTCAAAGAACATTTCTCGGGTGGGTGTTTTTGGGGGTGGGGAGCCTTTTGCTCATAGGTGCTTTTTTCTGGTTTTAAAAAGGATTCCGATTATACCCAAAGGATTTCAAGAATTCAGGCCGGCCAACGCACCCGAAACTTGAAAGGCGAAGGGCTATACGAGTTTGCTGGCAGAAAGAATAAGCCCTTCCCCTAAGGGCGTCATTTTTGCGTGAGTTTGGAGGATCTCAAGACCTAAATTGAAGCGATTTTTGTAATCTGCTAAAAGCTCTTTACTGTAGTCTTTTTCATTCTCAGGAATTAGACTGAGGTCTAGAGCATTCTTTAAAACATAGTAGACTCTCGCGAGAACAAAAACGGCGTGATAAACCCCAATAAGGGGTCTTTCCTCTTCTCTTAAAGGAGATTTGTGTTTCTCTTGGGAATTTAAAACAATAGGATTATCTTTGTTTAATAAAAAAAGATAAAGATGAGATTGCTCATGAATAAGAAAATCAAGAGCATCTGTAATTTTTTCACTTCTGAATAAACTGGACTTATAGATCATACCAAAATGCTCAAAACTTGATCCTTGTTTTAATTCCTGAGCTTGTAAAATTACTATCTCTCCGACAAGTTCTTGAAATTCAACAAAAAAGTCTGGAAAGGTAGAATTTAGTATCTTAAGTCCATTTTGAATAGAAATTTTGGCTCTATTATATTTTTGGGCAGAAAGTGGCAAAAACTTAACATTTTTTATTCTTTCCTGGGCAAATATAATCTTGGCAAGTGAAGAATAATAATCGCTGAAATCTAAAAAGTTTATAAAAATAAGGTTTTTAATTAGAAAATCATCTTTAATAAGCCTATCGGCTATATAATTTACTCTTTGAATATTTTCTCGCTCTACAGCGTTAAATAAGTCTGTGTGGATTATTCCTAAAAGACCAGATAATTTTGATTCCGGATTTAAAGAATCTAATTTTTGTAGAGCTTTTAAGAAAAGATGAGAAGGAATAACCTCATCACATGCACCTAAAAGATACTTAAGACTCTTGACTAAAGATTGATTAAAGGACGTTCTTAAAGAAAAAGCTCTCCCTGACTCAGGAAGAGCTCTAGATAAATATTTTAAGGAATTTCCTAAAGACACTGATTAATAAATAGTTGTCATGAGAACGATGCTAAGACCATGGATAAGAGCTTTATTAATCTTCTTAAACATTTTTTTCTCCTTTTTGTTGATTATTATGAAGTATGATAAGACCATATAACAAAAGAACTTTTTATAATTATCATGGTATTATATAAAAAAAAAGAAAAATTTTTAGGGTATTTTCAAAAAGTTACAAAATTCTTAATCTAAGAGGATTTCTAAAAATCGTTTCTGAACTTTTGTTAGTACACTATCGGCTCGTGTGACATAAAAAAAGTCGAACCCAGGGCCTAATTCTTTAGGAAGAACCCTGATAAGATTTGAATTTTTGAAATACTCAAATTCTTCAACCATCGTGATAATACCTAGACCTTGACATCCTGCCTCAAAAACAAGGACCCCAGAATTTATACTGAGATGACTCTCTCGTAGGGCATGGTCAGGAAGGCCTCGCTTTAGGTGCCAATCTACATTTCCAATATTTCCTTCATAATCAGAATAAAAACTAACTAATTTATGATTTTTCAAGTCCTCTAAGTCTTTAGGATGACCATATTGATCTAGGTAGTTGTTGCTTGCAAATAAGCCAGCATAAAAAGTTTTTATTTTCTTTTGAGAAAGTCCTCTCGTAGCTTGTTTCGGTAAGATCCCTACATCTGCTTTTGAAGCTTCAAAATCAATATCCGCATTTGTCGTAATGACTGCAATTTTGAGGTCAGGAAATTCTTCCACTAATATTTTTACTTTCCTGATCAACCAAATTCCAACAATGCCTGTCGTTGTAATAATTCTTAGTTTGTTAGGTTGCTCCTTTGGAACGAGGATTTCAGCGGCTCCATTTTCAAGATTCGGGAGAGTGGCTTGTACAAGTTTAAAAAGCTCCTTTCCTTTATCGGTGAGCTCTAGCCTCTTTCGTTTCCTAATAAAAAGCTTGGTATTATATGTTTCTTCAAGCTCCGTCAGGTGCTTACTGAGAGTGGTATGGTTTTTTTCCAAAACCACTGCTGCTTTTAAGAGAGTTCCCTCTTTAATCACGTAATAAAAAGAGCGTAATTTTTCTATATCGATCATGAAGCCATCCTACTTTTAATCCAGTATATAAGAGATGGGACGTATTGGTGGAACCCCTGGGCAAACATAACCCCAAGGATAATCACAGAACCTGAAACAATTTGAAGTGTTGTTAAGCTTTCTCCCATAATCCCATAGGAGAGGATATTCGAAAAAACAGGAAGTAACAACATGAAAGGGGCAACGGAAGATCCAGGAAACTTTTGGAGTAAAGATAACCACAAATAGGTGGCCCAAGTAGTGGATAAAATAGCTCCAAATAAAACACAAAAAATGGCCATGGGGGATAAATGAAGGACGATGTGAAGCGTTTGAAGGGGACCTTCGAAGAGCAGGCACACTAAAAATAAGGAAGGTACGTTTGCTATGGAAAGCCATGTGACGTCCGTCATGTTTTCACCAATCTTATATTTTTTTGAAAAAGCAACACCAATTCCAAAAGAAAAACAGGCGGCTAAAAGAAAAACAACACCGAAGAAAGGAACGTCTGAAGGGTCAGAGGTGGCCGTTAAAAGGTAGACTCCTACAAAGGAAATAAGGAATCCAACCCCTTGAAACCATGTTGGTTTTTCTCCCAACACCAGAAAGCAGCAAAGAATGACAAACAATACTTGGGCCTGAAGAAAAAAAGCAGAAAGTCCTATGCCGATATCTGATTTAAGTCCCAACCCAAAGAGTGTTAAGTAGATTACGATTAAGAAAAATCCAGAGATAAAATACTTCCAGAGGCTTTTTTCTGGTTTTGGATAGAAAAAGAGCAAAGGAAAGACGAAGGCAACCCTTAGAAAACTTAAAGCAAAGACAGAAAGATGACCCACAGCAATTTTTTGAACGATCAAGTTCGAAGACCAAAGCAGGACGACCAAAAGGGCAACAGCCATATCTTTTCCTGTCATTTTCTTTCTTCACTTCCTCTGTGTGATACGCACTTTTTTTGTGGATCATTAAATATAATGTGATAATGTGCGGGATTTTACAGACTGAATAAAGTACAAGTCAATACATTTATTATTTTATTTACTTATTTGTCAACAAAAAACTTACCTTGAAAAAAAGCAAGTACATTTCTTACTTCTTTCAATATTTAAGAAAAAGAGGCCTGTGCAAAATTTATTCTACAAAAGTCCTTCTTCTTTACACAAATAAATCAACTGATTCATATTCTCTAAGCCTGACTTGAAAAGGATTTTAGTAAAATGGGTTTCCACGGTCCGGGGAGAAATATCACATTTTCTTGCAATTTGCTTGGCTGTAAGGCCCTGGCTTTTATGAAAAAGACATTCGATTTCCCGCAAGGATACGTGAAACTCATTTTGTCCTGTTGAAAGATGATATTTATTGGTCAAAATTTTCTTATTAAGTTCAAGAACTTTTTCAGGGTCTGCCTTATAGGGGTTCTGAGTTTTATCGTGAAAAGCGATGTCGATGGTTTTGTTTTTATCAGTT
>JAKBAL010000053.1 GCA_021809225.1 Pseudomonadota bacterium
ACAGAAACAATTGCCAAAACAAATTTTGCGAAGCATGTCAAAAACCCAAAAACCGTTGCCCTTCTTCTCAATTATGCAAAAAAGGCTGAAGATGTAAAGGGCAATGGAAACCTTTCTCCAGGAGTAACTGAACAATTTTTGGAGGAGGTCTTTGAAAATTTAGAGGGTGTTAAGATGGATAAGGAAATTTTCAAAAATAATGTTCTTAAACCTCTCTTAAGCAGCATTCGATTTTCAATTGAATCAGAAAAACGGGGGACCTCTCTTTATCCTCGACATACAACCGAACAAGTTCTCTCGGCATTTTTTACTTATCAATTTAATACGCAAGAAGATATTTGGTCTCTTCTCAGGAGCTTAGATGAATCGATAGTTCCTGATAAAGAAACATTACCCAGCAAAGAGGATCTTTTAACGGAAGAAGATATTAAAGCCATTGCAAGCAAAGAATCCTATGATCTTGATGATGTTTTTGTCCTAACTCAGGGCAATTTATGGAAAGCTCGTACTCCTTATAAACCAAACGTTGGTCTTTTGAGCTATGGATGTTCTTTATTCTATGATAGAGGCGAAGACAGACCCATAGAAGGTACTGTCTTTTCTGATTGTGTAGAAATAGCAGGACGTCATCTTATCAATCTTCTTCTCTATGACCCTATAAAGCGAGATTTTAACTTAGAATCTATAAGGAAATTTGTTAAGGAAAAGTCTCCTGGAAATCGTTATTTTGAAAAATTTGAGGAATTTTATAAGATCCAGACTCCTCTTTTGGCAGAAGCAGGAGATACTAACATGCGTTATTTGTGGAATAAAATCGTTGGTGATTTGAATTTTTTTGAAGAAGGGCTTGTGATTAAATATGGAAAAGATACAAACGAACTTAATATAGGTTTTATCAATTTTATAAGGGTCTATCAAAAAGTATTTGGGCTTCCTCTAAAGGAACTTCCAACGGAAGATTTTGAGGACAGGCAAAATTGGGTTGAGGAGTCACTAAATGCTCTTTTTTCAGCTCTGAATCCAACCTATAAATATGAGATTAGCGTTAGCCTCTTAGAGGCAGAAGAAGAGCTCGAGGGAGATGCAACAGTTACCGTACAAAACGAAGAAACTGGGGAAGATCTTTTTTCGTTTAATTTAATGTCATCAAAAAACCATACGGAAATTAATCAGTTAAAAATTTTAAACCAAGTCGAAGGGGCTGATTATATATCTTTGCTTAAGAACAAGTCCAACACTCTTCATGAGGAAACAGCAGAAGACTCTTTATGGCTCTTAGGAAACACTGAATTACAGAATAAAATCCAACACCCTTTTTATAAATTATTTTCCCAACCTCTTGTAAATAATGACGCAAAGATTAATTTCTTAAAAACCTTAAATAATGACACCTTTAGACAATCTGAATTCTTCAAAGATAAGCTTTCTTCGGTTCAACTCATGATAAAAAATGTGCTTAGTTCCCTTTCTTGGGAGGATGAAGAGATCGTAAAGAGAGTTTTTCCTGTCCTTTTATCCCTGATGGAAGTCAAGGAATTTCAGGGCTCCTTCAAAGAACCGCTAAAAAAGTTGAGAGAGTTAGATCTAAGCGATACTGAAAATTTCTCTCAGATTTCATTAAATATGCCACTGGAAAAATTAGAAACAATAAGGCTCGATCGTTTGGGAATTTCAAAACTGGATGGATTAGAAAACGTTCCAAACTTGAAAGTTCTTAGTTTAAATAATACATCAGAGCTTACTAAACTTTCATTCCTTCAACCCCTCGAAAAGCTAGAAACAATAAATCTTGATAGTTCGGGAATTTCAAAACTAGATGGATTGGAAAACGTTCCAAACTTGAAAGCTCTTAGTTTGAGTAATACATCAGAGCTTACTCAACTTTCATTTCCTCAGCCCCTCAAAAAGTTAGAAATATTAAAACTTGATGGTTCAGGAATTTCAAAACTAGATGGATTAGAGAACCTGCCAAACTTGAAATTGGCCGACTTTTGTGAAACAAAAAACCTTACTAGGATTCTCTTCATACAACCTCTTACAGAATTAAGTACAATAGGATTAAATGGCTCAGGAATCTCAGAACTCGATGGATTAGAAAATTTATTGAATTTGAAAACACTCGAATTGGATAACACAAAAAATCTCACAACCCTTTCATTCAAAAAGACAAATGAGACAGTGGAAGAGTTAAAGATAGAAAATTCAAATATTTCAAGAATTAATGGATTAGGATTTTTAGAAAATTTAAAAACACTCAATTTAGAGGGATCTTCGAATATTAAAAGTCTCAAGTTTGAAAAAAGAAACAAAGATCTGGTTCTCAGATTAAAAGGCTCAGGAATTAAACGAGAAGACATTGAAGGCATCGAATATTTAAACGAAAGAAAAATCTTTGGATTGAATTGACCCCCAAGGGTCGGATCACGAATGATCGAAAAACTGGCGAGATTTTGACGTGGACTTGTTCGGTTCTGTCGAATCTGTGGAGAAGATTAAGAATCGAGTTCTCTCTGGACAGATTAAGAAATGAGAGCGATAAAATTGTTGAAAGTAGATTACCCCAACTTTGGATAAGGAAGAAAATATAGTAGGCTAAGCGTTCTTAAAATCTTTGAAAAAATAAGAAGGGAGCTTAGCCTATGGGTCTGTCGCGAACGGTTAGATTGGACAGGTTAAGTTAGTAATGCAGCAGAGATACGGAGATATAAATTTTTTCCAATCAATTTTGCTGTCTTTTGCCTTCAATAAGACGTCAAAGGCATAGTTTAGACAGACTTATCCCATGGCATTTTCTAAATGAGGTGGGGAAAGCACGAGCAGCCGCTTTAGATTAAAGCAAATGGCTTGCATAAAGGCAGTAAATTGATTTTTAGCGATCCCTTTATAACGCACTCTCTTTGGATCTTTAGAAAACACACGTTCGTAGGGCGCTCTCATTTTAGAATACCAGCGATCCTGATCGCCCAATACGAGCTTGTTTATCATGAGCCACTTTAGGAAGAACCTTATTGTTAAGCTTTTCATATTTTTGTTTCAGGGCTTCATCCCGTTCCTCCCATAAAGAGGCTTTGGCAATAAGATGAGTTGTATCGATAAATGTAAAAACCTCGTTCATATAATTTATGAGAGTTAATAGTTATAGTTTTAGGAAAAATCAAGCTCTCGAAATTGTAAGAGCTTCCTTTCCAGAAGATTCAACACACCTATCTAAAAATTGAATTACAACTTAAGAACATCAAAAAAGACCATGACCAAATAGGCCTGTAAAAGCTAAGAAAGGGGTCCAACAAGAACGGGGGCTGGTTCTTGTTTCATAAGTTAAAATGAGATAAAGTTCCTTCTAACATGAATTTATCTAATTATTCTTGCTCTCAAGAGAGTTATGTTGTTTAAGTGGTAAATTACTTCTTAATTAGAAACCCTTCTATACTCTGAAAGTATAAAAATGTTAGAAAAAGTTTTATTTAATTTTCAATCAGATGAATGTTTAAATAATAGAAATTTTCACCCTAGTCTTCTGAGAGAATATGATATTCGGGGAATCGTTGGAGAAACCCTTTTTGAAAAAGATGCATATTGGATCGGAAGATGCTTTGGACATAGGGTAAGAGAAAAATCTGGGAAAGCTATAGCCGTCTGCCGTGATGGACGCTTAAGCTCTCCTCAATTAGAGAACGCACTTATACAAGGTCTTTGTGACGCAGGTTTAAATGTATACCATTTAGGCATAGGACCTACACCTATGCTCTATTTTTCTGAATATGTATTGCCGGTGGATGCGGCTATCATGGTCACAGGATCCCATAACCCTCCCTCCCATAATGGCTTTAAAATGAGTTTAGGACGGTCACCTTTTTTTGGAGAAGACATCCTAGCTTTTTCTAAGCTTATAACTGAGAACTTAAATACGGGACAAGGAAAGATCTATGAAAGCGATCTTCTCTCTCTTTATAGAGATCGCTTGCTTCAAGGGATTAAATTCGGAAAAGAGCTTAAAATCGCTTGGGATCCTGGCAATGGAGCAACGGCTGAGATTCTTAAAAACCTTGTTCAATCACTTCCAGGTACTCATATCCTGTTGAATTCTGAAATGGATGGAAATTTTCCATCTCATCCACCTGATCCTTCGGATCCTGTGAATCTTATCCAACTTCAGCAGACTGTTATTGAAAAAAAATGTGATGTGGGCGTTGCCTTCGATGGAGATGGAGATCGCCTCGCTGCAGTTGATGGAAAAGGTCGTATTTTATGGGGTGATCAATTGCTGTTATTATTTGCATGTGATCTTCTGAAGCGAGAACCAAAGGCGAAAATTATTGTTGATATAAAAGCAAGCCAGGGGTTTTTTGATGAAATTAGCCGTTTAGGTGGGGACCCCATTATGTGGAAAACAGGCCACTCACATATTAAAGCAAAGATAGCAACGTCGGGAGCGATACTCGCCGGAGAAGTAAGTGGTCATTTCTTTTTCAAAGAGGATTACTATGGTTTTGATGATGGACTTTATGCAGCGATAAGACTTCTCTCTCTTTTATCCCATTCTTCTCAAAATCTTTCAGACCTTTATGAAGAATTACCTCACCTTCCTTCAACTCCAGAAATACGCATTCCCTGCGATCCAGCGCAAAAATTTAAAATTCCTGAAAACATCAAAACTCGTTTGCTTACGCAAGGCTATTCTTTTATTGACATTGATGGTATTCGTGTCCAACTCGATAAGGGCTGGTGGTTGTTAAGAGCTTCTCATACGCAAGATGTTTTAGTTGCTCGTTGTGAAGCTTATACAACAGAAGGATTAGGGTATATAAAACAACACCTTAAAGAGGAGCTTGAAAAGGAAAAGCTTTGTTACGAGATAAAATAAATTTTTAAGTTATGCTCGAAATATTTTAACGCTTTTCCTCGAGAAATCAGGGAACTGGGCAGGCGAGACAGATAGGTCAGCGCCCGCCAAAATAGACAAGGTGAAAACTTATATTATGAATAAGGTATGATGTAAAAATGACTGCTAAAAGTAAGGAATGCGTAGCCGTTCTTTTATGTTGTTTTCAAGGAAAAAAATTTATAACAGAACAAATTGACTCTATTATTAATCAAAGCCATAAAGATATTTCTTTGTGGATAAGTATTGATGGGGAAGATGACGGGTCTGAATCTCTTATCAAAGAGAGAACGCGTGGATGGAATGGTGGGCCACTCCATATTCTTTCTGGTCCTGGAAAAGGATTTGCTTCAAATTTTTTGTTTCTTTTATGTAATGAGGATATTAAAGCAGATTACTACTCTTTTTCCGATCAAGATGATATTTGGGAAGAAGATAAATTATCTCGAGCTTTAGAATACCTCAGATCTGTTCCGCAGAATGAACCAGCAATTTATGGCTCACGAACGACTTTGATTAATGAGTTTGGCGAGAACCAGGGTGAATCAAAGATTTTTAAGAAAAAACCGAGTTTTGGAAACGCATTGGTTCAAAACATCATTGCTGGTAATACAATGGTTTTAAATCAAGCAGCTCGAAATTTGATAAAAAATCACTTCAAAAATAATAAAATTGTTTTTCATGATTGGCTTCTATATTTAGTTGTTTCTGCAGTGGGTGGAACTGTTTTTTATGATTCCTACGCAAGTTTGAGGTATCGTCAACATGGAAGAAATTTAATGGGCCAAAATATCAACTTTTTTTCTCGTTTTCGACGACTACAATTATTATCCAATGGTACTTTTCGAGCGTGGAATGATACAAACTTGGTATTGCTCGAGAGCATTAGGGATATTATGACTAAAGAGAGCAAAAAATCTTTTGATTTTTTTAAAAACTCGAGGGATAAGACCCTATTTCCTAGAATTTTTGGATTTTGGAAAGCAGGTATTTACCGACAAGCGTTTTATGAAAATGTTTTTTTATTTATTTCTTGCCTACTAAAGAGGATATAAAAAAAATGACCATACTTGTTTCTGGAGGTTGTGGCTTTATTGGTTCTAACTTCATCATCGATTGGCTTTCAAGTGAAAATGAGAAGATTATAAATCTTGATAAGCTCACTTATGCTGGAAATATAAATAATCTTTCTTCAATTCAAGATCATAAAGACTATGTTTTTATTCATGGGGACATCGGCGATAAGAATCTTGTTAGCCGTCTCTTAAATGAACACGCTCCTGAGGCAGTTATTAATTTTGCTGCGGAATCACATGTTGATCGCTCAATTCATAGCCCAGAGCCATTTATTGAAACAAATATCGTTGGTACTTTCCAATTTTTGGAGTCAATTCGGTCTTATTGGGAAAATTTAAAGGGAATAAAAAAAGAAAATTTTAGATTTCTTCACATTTCTACAGATGAAGTTTACGGATCTCTTAGTGCGGAAGCTCCTCCTTTTAAAGAAACAAATCCTTACGAACCGAATAGCGTATATAGTGCGAGCAAAGCTGCTTCTGACCATCTGGTGAGAGCCTATTGTCATACTTATGGATTACCTACTCTCACAAGCAATTGTTCGAATAATTATGGGCCCTATCAATTCCCTGAAAAATTAATTCCACTCGTCATTTATAATGCTCTATCCGGAAAGCAACTCCCTATCTATGGTGATGGGAAAAATATTAGAGACTGGCTTTTTGTTTCAGACCATTGTTCAGCGATTACACTTATTTTAAAATCGGGTAAAATTGGAGAAACCTACAATATTGGCGGTCTTAATGAAAAAACGAATCTAGAAGTTGTTCAGACATTATGTGATATTTTAGATGATTTAAAACCAAGAGGAGATGGTCTTTCTTATAAAACCCAAATTACTTTTATCAGAGATCGAGCAGGTCATGATAGGCGGTATGCAATTGACGCAACGAAAATTGAACGCGAACTTGGATGGCGACCTGTTCAGTCTTTTGAAGCTGGAATTTACAAAACGGTCAAGTGGTATATTGAAAATACTGAGTGGATTCAAAATGTAACGAACGGTTCCTATCAAGATTGGGTAAAGAAAAGATATTCGGCATGAAAATACTCCTTTTAGGTGTCAATGGCCAAGTTGGGTGGGAATTGAAGCGTTTATTAGAGCCCTCAACTGATCTTATTACTTTTGATCGTAAGCAGTTGGATTTGGAGGATAGTGAAGGCTTAAAAAGTATTTTGATGACGATTAAGCCCAAGTTTATTATCAACGCTGCTGCTTATACAAATGTAGATAAAGCCGAAAGTGAAGTTGACAAAGCATATCTCATTAATACAAAAGCAGTTGGCCTTATAGCAGAAAGCGCAAAGTGGTTGGGAGCAACTCTTTTTCATTATTCAACAGATTATGTGTTTGATGGTTCTCAAAGCGGATTTTATTGTGAATCAGATCAAACGTGTCCTATCAATACTTATGGAAAAAGTAAGTTGGATGGTGAAAAAGCCATTATTTCTAGTGGATGTGATTACATTATATTTCGAACCAGTTGGGTCTATGGGCGACACGGCAATAATTTTATCAAGACGATTTTGCGATTGGCTCAAGAAAAAGACACCCTGCAAATTGTCAATGATCAATTAGGTGTACCAACAAGTGCCGAGTTGATAGCAGATGTAACTTGTTTAGTCATGAAAAATATAATAAATAACAAAAATTCTGATAGAAATAGCCTATACCATTTGGTTCCTTCAGGGGAAACAAATTGGTATGATTTTGCAAAGTTTATTATTGAACAATCCACAAAATCTGGATTAAAATGCAAAACTGATGTAAATTCCATATCACCAATAGCCACTGAGGATTATCATACCCCGGCTAAACGCCCGAAAAATTCACGTCTAAGCACAGAAAAGCTAACATCAATGTTGGGCATAGAGATGCCAAGTTGGCAACAAAATGCCACTAAAACAATAGCTGAAATAATACATGGATGACATAAAATGAAAGATACAATGGTAAAACGCAAAGGAATTATTCTTGCAGGTGGTTCTGGAACCAGACTCTATCCAGCGACACTTGCTGTATCAAAACAGCTTCTTCCTGTCTTTGACAAGCCTATGATTTATTATCCTTTGACCTTACTAATGTTGTCAGGAATTCGAGAAATCTTAATCATTTCAACCCCGCGAGATCTCCCCTCCTATCAGGAATTATTGAAAGATGGTTCTCAGTGGGGGATTCATCTTGACTACGCGGTTCAAGAATCTCCTGATGGATTAGCACAAGCGTTTATCATTGCCGAACCCTTCATAGGAGGCTCACCATCTGCTCTAGTTTTGGGTGATAATATTTTTTATGGTAATGATTTACCAAGATTACTTGCATCGTCCAATGCTCGTGAAAAAGGAGCAACGGTTTTTGCATATCATGTTAATGATCCAGAAAGATACGGTATTGCAGAATTCAATGGAGAAGGACAAGTTGTTAGTCTTGAGGAAAAACCAAAATATCCAAAATCAAACTATGCAGTCACTGGGCTCTATTTTTATGATTCAAATGTTACAGAATATGTAAAAAGATTAAAGCCTTCTGACCGTGGAGAGCTTGAGATTACAGACCTTAATAAAATATATTTAGATGAAGGTGAATTATACGTTGAAAAAATGGGAAGAGGATTTTCTTGGTTAGATACGGGAACACATGAGAGCTTGATAGAAGCAAGTCAATTCATTCGTATTCTCGAGCTCCGGCAAGGCGTTAAAATTGCATGCCCAGAAGAAATAGCTTTCCAACAGCAGTGGATTAATTCTGAACAACTTAAAAAGCTTGCAGAAGGCCTTAATAAAAATGACTATGGAAAATATTTAGAAAAAATTTTAAAAGAAGGTGTGTGATGAAAGCGAGTCGACTTTCTATACCCGACTTAATTCTTTTCGAACCCACGGTTTTTTCCGATGATCGAGGTTTTTTCTTTGAGAGTTTTAATCATAAGGTTTTTGAAGAAAATGTATCTTGTCCCATAAAATTTGTTCAAGATAACCAATCTAAATCAATAAAAAATGTTCTTCGTGGGCTTCATTATAAAGTGCATCCTAAAGCTCAGGGCAAGCTGGTTAGGGTAACTGTTGGAGAAGTATTTGACGTGGCCGTGGATATTCGGCAAAATTCTCCAACCTATGGTAAGTGGGTCGGTGAAATTCTTTCTGCAG
>JAKBAL010000054.1 GCA_021809225.1 Pseudomonadota bacterium
ATCATCAAGAAGCTCTTGAGCAAAATCCGTAATTTTTAAAAACCATTGGGAAAGCTTACGCCGTTCAATGGGAGCTCCTGAACGCCAGCCTTTTCCATCAATAACTTGTTCATTTGCCAAAACCGTTCCTTCGACGGGATCCCAATTCACGAAAGATTCTTTACGGTAGGCAATACCTTGTTTAAAAAAATCTAAAAAGATTTTTTGTTCATGAACATAATACTCGGGAGAACAACTCAAAATCTCTCGGCTCCAGTCATAGGAAATTCCTAAAGACCGGAACTCTTCTTTCATAAGGCGTACGTTCTCAAGAGTCCATGTCTTGGGGTGAACTTTATGTTGAATAGCTGCATTTTCAGCAGGAAGACCAAAAGCATCCCATCCCATAGGATGAAGAACGGAATACCCAGAGGCCCGCTTGTACCTTGCAATAACATCTCCAATAATATAATTGCGCACATGACCCATATGGAGGCGCCCTGAGGGATAAGGAAACATCTCCAAGACGTAATATTTAGGAGCTTTTTCTTTCGTTTGATAGATTAAGTCCTGATCCCAAGCTTTTTGCCACTTTGCTTCATTTTCACGAAAATTATATCTTGTGCTCATGGGAGATTCTATCATCTTGTCGCTTTGGTACGAAAGTGGCGGGCCCTACCCAAAATCGTATTTTCTAAGTCTGTTATGGTTTGTGGATCAACAGACTTGTCAACCCACTGCCCAGATTTATCCCGCTCTTGCCTGAAAATACTAACTTTAAGTCCATCTGAACGAAGTTGTCGATCAAGAATAAAGATGTTCATTTTTAGCCGTTCTTGAGGGCTTTGGGGAGGGGAATACCAATCTGTAATGATAACTCCTCCGAAAGGATCAGCAGAGGAAAGGGGCATGAATGAAATTGTATCAAGGGTTGCTCTCCATAAATGGCTATTGACACCAAGTCCTGTATCTTCTTGCTCACGTTTTTTAGGACCACCAAAATGAAGAGTATCTTCTCCTAAGAATTTTCCCATCCCTTTTGCTCGGCGTTCATCTGGATGCGCCGTTTCAAGTTCTTCTTTGGTGTATTCCTCAGAACACCCCATCAAAGGTAAGATTAAAAATAAGATGGAAAGAAACCTTAACCTCATGCATTTACCCTTTTTGCTCATAATAACTCAAAATAAATAATTTTATCATATGCGCTTTGATGAGGGGGGCGTCAAGGGGATAAAGCAAGAAAAAAATGTAGCCTATAATAAAACATTACATGAAAAAGTAAAAAAATCTGTTTTAAAAACGAACAGGAGAGCTTTAGGAAAGTTAAGTTAAAAATTTAATTAAATCTTGACAAGGCTATCGAAAGGAATTCATGGTTTTTGACATAAAATAAAAGGGAAAGTTAGGATGAAAAAAACGCTACACTTTTTTATATGGGGGATCCTTTTGATAGAGCTAACGTCGTGCGGCCATCAAAATGCTCCCGAAATTGTGGTGACGCCAAGTCCTTCAAAACCCACGCCCAAAGTAAAACCTCTTCCCGCTCAACCACGGGTCTTACCTGTTCCCGTGCCTCAAGAACCTCTGACTCATAAAATTGGGCTCTTACTTCCTCTTTCCGGACCTCAAGAACATTTAGGAAAGAGAATGGTGGAAGCTGCTGAAATGGCTCTTTTTGAATCCGGTTGTTCTTCCATAACTCTTTTGCCCCAAGATACGGCGCGAGGTGCACATCAAGCTGCTCTTAAAGCGCTTGACGAAGGGGTTGAACTCTTATTAGGACCTATATTTTCCTCTGAAGTTGAAGTTATAAAACCCTTGCTCAATGCTCGCAATATAAGTCTGATTTCTTTTTCAACAGATCAAAATGTAGCCAGCAATAGAACTTTTATCTTAGGATTTTTACCATCCCAACAAATTGAGAAAGTTGTTCATTTTGCAAAAGAAAGAGGGACTTCAAAAATAGCTGCTCTCACGCCTGACGATCAATATGGCCATCTTATCGATCAGATTTTAAGGCGTCTTGAATCTCAAGGAAATATTCAACTTTTAGGTATTACCCATTATACGAAAGGGGATATCTTGGAAGGAAATCCAGGGAATGTGCGACTGCAAGAAGAGGTTTCTGCCTATAAAGCCAAAGGCCTTGAGGCTCTCCTCATTCCCGAGGGCGGGGAAAATTTGGGTTATATTATGAACCTTCTTAGCCCTCAGATGCCCATAAAAATCTTAGGGACGGGTCAATGGGACACCCCTGAAACCCTTCGTCATGCAGACGTTCTTAAAGACGGATTCTTTGCATCCCCCGATCCTCAAGAGCGCTATAATTTCGAAGCTCGGTTTCAGAAAATTTATGGATATACGCCACCGCGTATTGCGACCCTTGCCTATGATGCGACAGCTCTTGCCATTACCTTGGCCGATAAAGGATATTCCTTGCAAAATCTCACTTTTTCTCAAGGTTTTTCTGGTATAGATGGTCTTTTTCGTTTAACTCCCCAAGGACTCAATGAAAGAGGACTGGCTATTCTTGAAGTGAATTCTTCAGGTTTCAAGATCATAAGCCCCTCTCCTCAGATGTTTTGATTAGTATATAATTTTGTATAAATCTTCTCATAAAGAAAAATATATAAAGAGAAAATTGAATGAAACTAAAAATAATTAGATCTACATTTTTGTTTTTATTGCTTTTTATTACCCCTGCATTTGCTGAGAGGAGTTGTATCACTGGTAATGATTGCCCTCCTAGACCTCATCAATTCGATGGAAGCACATGTTGTAAAGGAAAATGTTGTAATGCTGGAATTTACACATGTACGCCTGAAGGATGTTGCCTTGGAGACATCTTTTGCGGTGGCGTTTGTCTGAAAAACTGTGCTGGGGTTTGTTGTAATGGGAAATGCTGTAACGGAGTTTGTTGTAACGAGGTCTGTTGTCCTTCCGGACAAACGTGTCTTCCAAACCACGTCCCTCCTCATACTAACGAATGTTGCCCCCTTAATCGAGTGACGGGGGAAGGAGACTGTTGCCAAGTAAATACTGTCTGGGCATATGATTTTAATAAAGAGGCAAACGCTTGTTGTTCACAACTGGCAATAGAGAGCGGTGAATGCCAATCAATCGGAGGTAAAGTTAACAAGGAGTGAATCCTTCAAGTTTCAGGACTCTGAGCCCCTTTCCGCAGACGTTTTAAGCATAAAGGCAATAAGGCCATTCAACCTAAGACGTCCTTCAGGGGTCGGAATCAGGTGAGTAGCAGATCTTTTCAAGAGTCCTTCCTTTTCAAGAAGGTCAAGGGTTTGAAGACTGTAGGCCTCTTCCACACTCAAACCCGTTTCTTCTGAAATTCGCTTGATCTCAAGTCCAGTTGTGAGCCTCAAACCCATAAGGGTTAATTCTTGAAGTCGTTCAAGGAGAGAAAGAGGCTGGGATGTTTGAAGGCCATGGCCCTGCTTTTCAACAGCTTCAAGCCATACTTCTGGGACTTTATAACGATAAGTTGTATATTTTGTGTTGCCCTTTGTGATTCGACCATGGGCGCCTGGTCCAATACCAATGTAATCTTTAAAATTCCAATAAAGAAGATTATGGCGGCATTCTTGAGAGGGGATCGCGTAATTCGAAACTTCATAGGACGTAAATCCAGCCGTTGTCATAATCTCTTCCGTGAGTTCGTAAAGAGCGGCAGCAGGATCGTCTTCAAGGATCATCTTTTCTCCTCGCGCAAACCGGGTTGCAAAAACTGTCTGAGGTTCAATCGTCAGTTGATACAAGGACAGGTGGCCCCTCGCATAGGTTAGAGCCTCTTCAAGTTCCGATCTCCAAGATGCATGTGTTTGATGGGGTCTTGCATAAATCAAATCAAAAGAAAAACGGGAGAAATAAGTAGAGGCAATTTCTAAAGCTTGGAGGGCTTCTTTTGCCGAATGACGCCGCCCCAAAAAAGACAGTGCTTTATCATCAAGGGATTGAATCCCTAAAGAAAGACGGTTCACTCCTGCTTCATAAAAAGCCTTAAATCTTTCAGCTTCAACCGTACTTGGGTTAGCTTCAAGGGTGACTTCAAGATTGTCTACTGTAGGAAACAATGATTTTGCTGATCTGAGAAGGGCTGCAACCGTTTCTGGTTCCATGAGGGAAGGGGTTCCTCCCCCCAAAAAGATGCTGACAAGGGTTGCCCCTTCTTGCTGTTGAGCAGCACTTTCCAGCTCCCTTAAGAGAGCTGCCTGCCACCGTTTTTGATCAACGCTCTCCCTGACATGACTATTAAAATCACAATAGGGGCACTTTGATAAACAAAACGGCCAATGAATATAAAGACCAAGGGATTTCAGAGTATTACGTTCCCATTTTAGAAACCATGCGGGTTGTACTTTTCCCATCAATAAGGTCGATGAGAAGGACTTCACCCCCATAGCTTTGGACGAAGGAAGCACCTATAACTTGATCAATCGTGTAATCAGAACCTTTAACAAGAACATCCGGTTTTAAAGCTTGGATCAACTCAAGGGGGGTGTCTTCATCAAAGAGGACGATGAGATCAATCCCCTGAAGGGAGGAGAGAACAAAAGCCCGGTCTCTCTCGTTCTGAATGGGGCGAGTCGGTCCTTTTAGTCTTTGAACTGAATCATCCGTGTTCAGACCCAGTACGAGCCGGTCTCCCGCTTCTTTTGCTTGGGTTAAAAGGGAGATATGACCAGGATGGAGGAGATCGAAACATCCGTTGGTGAACACAATCCGCTTTCCACGACACTTCCATTTTTGAATTTGATCACGGGCTGTTTCCCATGAAACAATCTTCTTTTCATGGGCGTACACTTCTTGAGAGTGAAGAGTAGCCGAGAGCTCTTCTTGATGAACAACGGCGGTGCCCATTTTTGCAACAACAAGTCCTGCTGCCGTATTCGCAAAGTGCATCGCTTTAGATAAAGATGCACCTGCAGCAAGACTGACCGCAAGGGTTGCCATAACCGTATCTCCAGCGCCAGAGACATCGAATACTTCAAGGGCTTGCGTTTGCAGATGCTCAATAGTCCCAGAAGCTTCCACAAGCGTCATTCCTTCTGAGCCTCGTGTCACAATCATGGCATTGAAGTCGCAGGCTTTTATCATATCTTGAGAGACGGACACGAGCTCTTCCTGGGTTTGAATGGTTGAGAGAGTTGCAAAGGCGAGCTCATGACGATTTGGTGTTAAAAGGGTTGCTCCTTTATAGCGGGTATAGTCACTCCCCTTTGGATCAATAAGGATTGGTTTCCCATATGCTTGAGCTGCATGGATGAGGGATTGGAGAAGCGAAGGTGAAAAAATTCCCTTTGCATAATCGGAAAGAATAATAAGATCATGGGAGTGGATATGTTTTTTAAAAATGTCTAAAAGCTCGTGTTCAATGTCAGCATTTAGGGCAAGAACTTCCTCCCTATCTGTTCTTAAAATTTGTTGATTCTCTGCAATAAAGCGAGTTTTTTTTGTTGTTATTCGTTGTTCATCAACAATAAGATAGGGGTCAACTTTTGAAGAAGCTTTTAAAAGATCTTGAACGTGAGCCCCATCATTGTCTTTTCCCACAACAGAGATAAACGTAATATAACTTCCTAAAGCCTCGAGATTTCGAACAACGTTTCCTGCTCCGCCCAATACGGTAAACTCATCTTTAATATGGAGAACAGGAACGGGAGCTTCTGGAGAAATTCGCGAAATGGTTCCTCTTATGAATTGATCGAGCATCAGGTCTCCCACACATAAAATGCGGGTTTTAGAGAAGGAATCTATAAGATAAAAGTCGTTCATGTTGACCTAGCTTAATCCTAACCGATATTCAAGGGCTCCTATAAACATTTGTCCCAAGGTGATATGCATCTCTTGTATCCGAGCAACAGTTTGAGAGGGCACTGTCAAAATAATATCGGCTTTACCGAAAAAATCCCCACCACTTCCGCCTGTAAGCCCCACAGTTATAAGTTTCTTATCCCGAGCCTCCTGAAAAGCCTGCAAGACGTTTTGGCTTTTTCCAGAAGTTGAAATGCCAATAGCGATATCTCCTTCTTGCCCCAAGCCCTCAATTTGACGAGAGAAAAGAGAATCGAATCCGATATCATTGCCAATAGCTGTGAGCACGGAAGTATCTGTAGTTAAGGCAAGGGCAGGAAGAGATTTGCGAGAGTTTTTAAAGCGAACGATGAGTTCTGTTGCCAAATGTTGAGAATCTGCAGCACTCCCTCCATTTCCAAAAAATAATAACTTTTTTCCATGCTGAAGCGCAAAAGCTGAAGCTTCTACCCATTCTGTAAAAGGTGCAAAAAGTGCGCTATATGTGGCTCTCGCGACGCATCGATGGTCGTTCCATTCTTCTTCATAAAATCTGCGAAGGTCAAAAGGGGAGACTGATAAAGGGTTTGTCATCTTTAAAACTCAATCGAAATATGCTGTGTCCCGCCAACTTTTGGGCGAGGCTCTGTTTCAAAATGAATTTGCTCACCCGGCAACAAGAAACTTTCAGAAAGGCGATATTCCCAATAATCTAAAACACATCCCTCTGTATGCTTATCCAAACACTTTGGATGAAAGGCTTCTCCCATTAATTTAATCTTAAGAGGAGGAATAGGTTGTACCCGGTCGGATGTGTTAATCACATCACCAGCAACCTGAACCATGTCAATCGAACCATCTTTATGAATCATGGAAGATGCATTGGCAATGGAAAGCTTTGCGCCCAATGGACTCACTTCCAAGCCGATAAGATTATAAAATTTTTCAGATCTGGGCCAAAGCTTTACAACGAAATCTCGTCCAAAAGTTAAAGAGCTGAAGAGGGAAAGCACAACCGCAAGAAGGACGATCCATATCAGCCACCCCGATTTCCTTTCAGAAGAAAGACTCGCTCCCACAGCCATATCCATCGTTCCTCTCAGTGGAGAACCACTCATAAGGGGCTGTGCATCGGGAGCTTGACGCCATACATGATGACAAGCGAGGCATCTTACTTGCCTCCCTTCTTTAGAGAGCAAACTATCATCAAGCATATACCGTTTTAAGCAATTGGGACAAACAACAATCATTAAATGAATCCCTCTTACATATATTCTTCTTTGGTTATATGCTCTTTATAAGAATGGTGCAAGCTAGACGACGTTTTTCTCTTGTGTCATTGTAACTATTCACCCGTTTGTGCCTCGCTTTGTAAGAAAGGCTTTGTTTTTCAAGGAAAAACCTTTCTAAGGCAAGGACACGTGTGAGAAGAAAATTGATTTTACTATGTGCCATTTTGTATTACATATTAAAAAGGATAAGGTATTGTGTCAGAAATGATTGCACAATTGGTAGGTATAGGTCATCAATATAAAGAGGGCCCTGAAATTTTTAAAGGCGTAACTTTTAATATTGAAAAAGGGTCTTTTCGTTTTCTTACGGGCCCCAGTGGTTCAGGGAAATCGTCTCTCCTAAAGATTTTATATTTAGGGCTAAACCCTACTTGGGGCAGCCTCAATCTGTTTGGAGAAGATACTTTTAAAATGAAGCCCTTGCTGTTACCTCTCCTTCGGCAAAAGATAGGAGTTGTTTTTCAGGAATTTAAACTTTTAGACCATTTAAAAATTGTGGATAATGTCTCCCTTCCTTTAAGGGTGCGAGGAGTTGAAGCAAGAAGAGGTCGCAAGCATGCTCAAGAACTTTTAGATTGGGTAGGACTTGGAGATTGCATTGAATCTTATCCCCCCTCTCTTTCAGGAGGTCAAAAACAGCGCGTAGCTATAGCACGAGCTGTTATTACTCGGCCTCAACTTCTTTTGGCGGATGAGCCGACTGGCAACGTAGATGATGAGATGGCTACGAAGCTGCTTTATCTCTTTGAAGAATTGAATAAAATGGGCACAGCCATTGTTATTGCAACACACAACTCACGGATTCTAGAAAGATTCTCTTACCCTCAGATTACGATTAGGGATGGAACACTTCTTAATCTTCCACTGAAGGTGACTTAATGAGTAACAGACAAGATCTTCCTTTGAAAAACGATATTGCCGCTCGCTTTGTGCCAAAAATTGTAGCCTTAATGGTGTATTTAGGGACTCTTTGTTTTGTATTCACTCTTTTTATGGTTCATTCAACTCAATCGTGGAAAACGCAATTTACAACAGATTTATCCATTGAAGTTCCGACATTTCCTGAAACTTCATCCAGTGCATTGCAGTTGCGTATTCTTCAATTTTTGAATCGGACTCCCGGTGTCCATCATGCTTCGGCTATTCCTCAAAAGGAAATGGAACATCTTTTCCACTCTCTTTTAGGAAAAGAGATTAATCCAGACCTTATTTCATTGCCGATTGTTATTGATGTAACCCTTGATGGAAAAGAAACAGTTGATATACAAACTCTTGAAGCCCATTTAAAAAATATTTCTCCCCACATTGAAGTCATGGATCACCGGGCTTGGCAAAGTCAGGTTTCAAATTTAATCCACACAGTTGTCTTACTCGCATTAATGATAACGTCCCTCATTTTATTTGCAGCTCTTGCGACGACAACCTTTGCAACGCGCACGAGCCTCCTCATTCATCGCCAAATCATTGAGGTTTTGAGCCTCATCGGAGCTACGAATTCTTATATTGCAAATCAATTCCAAATAAACGCGCTTAAACAAGGGCTTTTTGCAAGTACTTTGGGATCTTTTTTTGGTTTTTTAACTTTTTTGGGGATTGCCACGCTTTTAGAGAAAACAGGTTTTCCCTTTGTTGTTAAGTCTTCTTTCTTTTTTCAAGCCGCTTGTATTTTTCTTCTGGCTCCTTTTCTCACATCCTTTTCTATGATGCTGTCGGTCCGTTGGGCAGTTATGAAGGCTCTTCGACTATGAAACTTGTTCTTTTAGATAGAGATGGTGTGATCAATGTGGATCGGCCAGATTCAGTAAAGTCAAGAGATGAATTTGTGATATTACCAGGAGTGATTCCTGCAATTAAGCTTTTGAATGAGGCCTCAATTCCCATTGCTATTGTCACGAATCAAGCCGTTGTGGGGCGAGGAGAACTGACGCCAGAAGGTTTAGAGGGCATACATGCATACTTTAAAGATATTTTGAAAAGGCAAGGGGCCTTTATTGATAAAATATATACC
>JAKBAL010000055.1 GCA_021809225.1 Pseudomonadota bacterium
GTAAAAACCCTCGCGATGAATCTTCTGCATAAATACGTGTTTCAATCGCATGTCCCATAAGACAAACATCTGATTGATGGAAACGAAGAGGCTCTCCTGCGCTCACTCGAATCATTTCTTCCACAAGGTCAAGACCTGTGATCATTTCAGTGGTTGGGTGTTCCACTTGAAGGCGGGTGTTCATTTCTAGAAAATAGAAGTTTCCTAACTGATCTACCATAAATTCAACGGTCCCCAGGGAAGAATAGTTAACAGACTTAGCTAATCGAACAGCCTCATCTCCCATTTTCTGTCCCAATGAGGGAGTTATGAAAGAGCTAGGGGCTTCTTCAATAACTTTCTGATGACGGCGTTGAAGAGAGCATTCTCTTGTTCCTAAGTGAATAACATTGCCATGGTTATCTGCCAAAATTTGAACTTCGATGTGGCGCGGGGAATCCAGATACTTTTCAAGAAAAAGTCTTCCATCTCCAAAACTTGCTAAGGCTTCGTTATGAGCTCCCTTTAAGGCAGCTTTAAGGGCGGACATCTCGCGCACAATCCGCATCCCCTTCCCTCCTCCACCAGCCACCGCTTTGACCAGAATGGGATAGCCAATATCGTGTGCAACCTTCTCGGTTTTTTGAAAATCCTTAAGTGGTTCATCTGTTCCTGGAAGGCACGAAATACCTGCCTTGCGGGCAAGTTTTTTCGCTTCAAGTTTATCCCCCATAGCCCCAATCACTTTGGCGGGTGGCCCAATGAAAACAAGGCTTTCCCTCTGAACCGCGTCTTCAAAGGCTGGATTTTCCGATAAAAAACCATAACCAGGATGAATGGCCTCTGCGCCACTTTCCTTAGCAATTTTTAAAATCCCGTTGATATTTAAATAACTTGCCTGAGGGAGGGCTGGACCTACACAATAGGCTTCATCTGCCATTTCCACATGAAGAGCCTCTTCATCCGCTTCCGAATAAATGGCAATCGCCCTTATTCCCATGCGCTGCACGGTTCGAATAATACGACAGGCGATCTCCCCCCGATTAGCAATGAGAACTTTTTTGAACACCCAGTGACTGGCTAAGGCTTAAGTGTTTTCTTGATCGTCACTTTCTTTGCTTTTAGAGGTTTTTCTTTTTTAACCGTTGAGGCTGCTTCTATCTTGACTTCTGTTATCTCTATTCCCGCTTTTTTAGGCCCTTTTTCTTTATGTTCTTTTTTCATCAAGCGACGAACTTCATGTTCTTCCCATTCCGGTGTCATAAAAGGAACCATTGCATTCACTTGAGGAATAAGGCCTAAGGAAAAAGCATGAACAGCAAGGCCAATGCCCCACCCAACAATGACCCAAATTGGCCAAAAATAGCCCCCTCCTGAGATTGCCCAGATCAGAATCAATCCTAGATTCACAACTCCATAAATAAGAGCGTCTGTATAAAATCGGCGAAGCTTGTTAACGTGCTCCCGCGCTTTTTGTTCATTCATAACGTTCTCCCATTGCTATTTATTATAGAGGTATATTGTCATGCTTTTTCCATGGATTTTCAATGTTTTTATTCTTAAGCATTTGTAAAGATCTGCAAATTCGACTCCGCGTGGTATGGGGAAGGATGATATCGTCAATATACCCGCGACTCGCTGCCACCAAGGGATTGGCAAATTTTTCGCGATATTCTTCCGCATAAGCTTTAACCTTTTCCTTATTATCCAACTCATTACGGAAAATAATTTCAACCGCTCCTTTGGGACCCATGACTGCGATTTCTGCGGAAGGCCAGGCAAAATTCACATCTCCCCGCAAATGTTTTGAGCTCATCACATCATAAGCCCCCCCATAAGCCTTGCGGGTAATCACTGTCACTTTAGGAACGGTCGCTTCAGCAAAGGCAAACAAGAGCTTGGCCCCATGCTTAATAATTCCTCCTAATTCTTGAGCCGTCCCAGGCAAGAACCCAGGAACATCAACAAACGTAATCAGAGGAATATTAAAACAGTCACAAAACCGTACAAATCGCGCCGCTTTCCGAGACGAATCAATATCAAGGCACCCAGCCAAAACCAAAGGTTGATTCGCAACAATCCCCACAGTTTGGCCCTCCATCCGTGCAAAACCAATGATAATGTTAGCCGCAAAATCGGGCTGAAGTTCAAAAAAATCTCCCTCATCCACAATTTTATAGATAAGATCCTTCATATTGTACCCCTTGGAAGAATCTTGAGGAACGAGGCTATCTAAGGAAAGGCTCACACGCATCGGGTCATCAAGGGTTGGCTTAATTAGAGAAGACTCTCGATTGGAAAGCGGCAAAAATTCAAAGAAACGACGGATCTCTAACAGGGTTTCAATATCATTTTCAAAGGCTAAATCGGCAACTCCTGATCTGGTGGTGTGGGTTAAAGCCCCTCCCAGCGTTTCAGAGGTTACGGTTTCATGGGTCACTGTTTTTACCACATCTGGTCCGGTTACAAACATATAGGAAGAATTTTTAACCATAAAAATAAAGTCGGTCATGGCGGGAGAATAAACGGCCCCGCCCGCACAGGGCCCCATGATCACGGAAATTTGGGGAACAACACCTGAAGCCAAGACATTACGTTGGAAAACGGCGGCGTACCCTGCAAGAGATTCAACTCCTTCTTGAATGCGGGCTCCTCCCGAATCATTCAGACCAATGATGGGAACACCGACTTGCATGGCTTTGTCCATAATTTTAACAATTTTTTCAGCGTGAGCTTCGCTGAGACTGCCCCCAAAAACCGTAAAATCTTGGGAAAAAACAAAGACCGTTCGGCCGTGGATCGTGCCATATCCTGTCACGACCCCATCGCCTGGAATTTTGGTTTTCTCCATCCCAAAATCCCGACAGCGGTGTTCAACAAGCATGTCCCATTCTTCAAAGGAATCCGGATCCAGTAAAACGTCAAGACGTTCACGGGCAGTTAATTTTCCTTTTTGATGCTGGACTTCAATGCGCTTAGGGCCACCACCGAGCTTTGCTGCCTCTCGCTTTTTATCGAGTTCTTTTAGAAGGTCTTCCATTCTAGTCTCCCATTACTCATAATACACTAAATAATCTCAGTTCGGCATAAGAAATAAAAAAAACAGGTAAATCAAGTGGTTTGTCCTCCCTCACTTCCTCTTCCCATTTAAAAAATTATTCGTTTGACAGTTGTGTTTTTATTACACTACAAAGACATTAATTATAGATTCCTTATCAATCACATATGGTGTTATCATGTTGAAAAATTTACTTAAATCCTCTGTCAGCGCTTTCGTTCTTTTAGGAGCATTATCAACTTTAAATCCATCTCATGCTGGAAATTCCCATGGAGGAAGTAAGCACCCTCAAGAGAATGTGAATGAAGATGATGGCGAAAAAGAACAAAAGGTATCAAACAAAAAGCAGGCTCGCAAATTAAAGAAAGCAAGTAGACATAACCGTAAGCATTCTGCTTTTTCAAATCTCCCCCAAGAACTCACTCAATCTCTTTTGCTTCACCTGGACCCTAAATCAACTTTGCAAGCTCAACTGGTTTGTAAGAACTGGAATGATCTTATAGAAGCCGGAAAACAGACCCGCCTGAATATCTTGAAGACATTCAAAGAAGAAAAGAAAAAGGATCCCGAATTTTTAAGAACCCTTCTCTTTCACCCTTCCACCCTTGTTGCGGGACATAGGGAAATGGCTTCTCGTTATTTCGAGGAGGTCATTCGCCCCGCGCTTGCTAAAAAGCCTGAGAGCGAAAAAGGTTCTGAGAGTGATGAAGAATCTGAAAGCAGCGACCTTCGCGTTCCTGAAATCGTAGAAAACTTTGCAACCGCCATCCGCAGATCTGCGGATCATCACCCTTTTCTCAGTCAGATGTATGTTCACTATGATCCATCTGTCGACTTTCAAGACGTACATTTGGCCGCTCACGTTGTTAAGGAGTCCTCAGGGCTACATGAGCTTTTAACGCAAGTCACTCAGGACACTTCTTTTGAAGTAACGGACTTTCCTACACTTGTGAAAAAGAAGGAAAATCATGAAGGTTTAAAGAAACACCTAATGGCCTTGAAGATTTTAGAGATGAGTGGAGATGGGGCTGCCGAGGATAGGATGAAAGCCTTCATTAAAGTGATTCAAGATTCCTATTTGGGGTTTCAGAAGCTAATTTTCGAATCTCAGAAGCTGATTTTCGAATCCAATATGAGGTCTTGTACACCTGACATATGCGAGTACCAATTTCTAGTTAACCCAACGATTTGGACAACTTATACGGATGATCAAGCATTAGTCGATCAGACGCTTTACTTCATCCTTCTCGATGATACGAACAAAAAAACAGACCCTAAACCACTCGAAAATTTTCGGGAATATATCTCTACTCTATTTCCTTCCTTAGATACCACCGTTCTACACAGAAAAATTGAAGATATTTATGAAGCCCAGGGCAACCTTTCAAAACAAATTGAAATGATCGATCAGGAGTATGCGAACACAGACAAAGGTAATTTAATATACATCGAAAAAATAGCGCAACGTTATCTTGCCTCAAAGCAATATGACCGTGCTCTAAAGGTTCTGGAGGGTCTTTATGAACAAGTTGGCCAAACTCCTCTGGGCGCTCGCATTCAACTGACAAAAGTGGAGTGTGTCTTACGCTCACACAATACGGCTCGATTTTCTGAGGTGGCAGAAACCTTGCAAGGTGTTCTTAAACAGTTAGGAGATCAAGAGGGGTTATCAATCGATCTCCAATATAATGGATTCTCTAGCGATTGTGGCATGGGTCAAGATATCTGGATTGATAAAAATGAGGTTCTTCTTTTAAAAGCAGTTCTTGATATTTATACGGGAGACTTCGAAGGCGCTTATCAAGCCTTACATCGAAGCATGAAAGAGGATAAGGAAGAGTTCCTTCATCAAATGGAGCTCTGGGGTTACCATGACCTCTTTCTTCAGGCTATACAAAGTCAAGTCGATAACCCAACTTTCCCCAAAAAGCTCCATAAACTCATGGGAAAGTGGATTGCTGAAGGTTTTTTCTTTCCTGGTCACCAGAATTTTATTGAAGAAAACGCCAGTTACAAGAGTAACACTCACGCTTTAATCCAAGATTATGGGGATGCTCTGGCTCTTTCGCTTAAAGGACATCCCTTCACTAAGTGGAAACTTAAAAAGCTTAAGAAAAGGACAACACCTGAAGAAGAAAAATGCGAAAAGAAAAAAGAAGTAAAAAAGAAAAAAGAAGTAAAAAAGAAAAAGAAAGGAAAAAAGAAAAAGACTAAGGGAAAGAAAGGGGAATAGAATAACCCCACTGTTCTGGACTGCTTCAGCTCCTTCGGAGCTGGAGCCATCCAGCTCTCTTCATTTAACTACGAACGGGTATCTTTTCCCCAAAGAATGAAAACAATTTGCCGCTCATCTTTACAAATGAGACTTCAATTTTCTTATGAACAAGCTCTGACATGACAAAGACATAGATAAGGGAAATAACAATACCGAGGTAAACGCTTAAGCCGTTCTCAATCATCAAATACATCATCACATACCCAGGAAGAACGTGGCCAATATATATAGGATAGCTTATATCTGAGATCCAATTGATAACCTTACCCAATATTCCCTTAACTTTGATGCTTGTCCCATGGAAAAGCATGAGGTAGGAAAATATAGAGACCCCTAACAAGTAACTTATTGTTTTGATACCATCTGGCGAATGAAACAAAGGGGATACAAAACAAGCTAACAAGATACCGCATAAACCAAGTGCTTTTTGCCATGAAATTTGCTTTTTATAGGAGGAGTACACACAACTTCCCAAGAGGATCAGCATAAAATATTGTAAATTTTTACGCGCAAGGCTCACAAGGTAAAACCATGATAATTCTTCACCACCCAAGAAAAAATCGAGCCCATAAGCAGCAACACTCATTAACACAATGAGAAAACACATTTTTTCAAGGAAATTCTTTTTGCCCATGCTCCAAACAATCCCTGCAAAGAGATAAAATTTAATCTGAATTTCAAGAGACCATACAGATCCATCAATCAAACGATAGTGGAAAATATCCCTTACCCAAAAGAAGTAAGAGCAGACATGATCCCATGTGTAAGGAAAGGGACTGTCTCCTAAGAGATAAAAGACATAAACGAACACCAACCCCGTGCCAAAGCAAATAACATAGCTTGGCCAAAGGCGAAGAATCTTGTGAATAACGAAACCTTTTAAAGAAGCATATCTTTCAAGGGAAGGCTGAATAAGAAACCCTGAGATCAGAAAAAAGAAGGTTAGCCCAAAATGCCCTATATTTAAGGGGAAATCCATTATGGCTTGCAGATAGAAGGGATCAGGCAAGTCCATAGGTTCAATTTGTAATAAACCAGCTGATGTCGATTGATGAACGAAGAAGAAAACAAAGAAATGATAGAATAACACAAAAAGGGCACTGAGTCCTCTTAATATATTTAATATGTAATACTCTTGCTTTATCATAAATCTTAAATAGTATTAAGTATAAAAAAATTCAAGGGGTAAAAGTGTAAATCTTCAAAATTAACTGAAATTTATACCTTTATTAATAATCTTAAGATTATCATTCAAACAATAGACCTGTAAATGCTTACCCGGTGGCGTCATGTATGGATGGATGAGTTACATAGATTTTTATTTTTCTAAAAATAGAAACGAGCTCCTTATGAGATCAATAACATTAGCCGCTCTTAATTTAGGTGTAATGCTTTATGGTCAAGTGACAGAAGCTACAATGCTGCAGTGCCCTGCCCTAACTGTAAAAATTGTCAACAACTTACTGACAAAAAAACAGACCACTTTTAGGGCCCCCAATGGTATTTTTTGGGCGCTAAAAAGTGCTTCTCCAGAATTATTTAGAGATCGCCACATATCAAATATAAGAGTAGGCAACCGAACATTAGAGGCCACCGATCTATGCTCTTACTCAATCACAGTTGCTGATGAATGTGGCACAGCCACCGGAACACTTACACTCAAACATAATTTTTAGCCTATTCAAGTTGAAAAAAGCTTTTTATGTGTCATTTTTCTTGATTTACAAACTGCCACATGCCATAATAAAAACAGACAAATGGCAGAGGAATTTAAAATGCAATCATTTTCGCGCTCTGTGGATATGGCCCTTATTCACCGCATCCAAGAAGGGTTTCCAACGACTGTCGCTGAATCTCTTTTAAAACACAAAACCCTTACGCGCCAAGAATTATATAAATTTATTCCCCCACGCACTTGGGCACGACGTGTCAAAGAGCATCGCCTTAGTCCTGAAGAATCAGATCGGCTAGCCATCGTGGAGCGCATTGTGCGTTTTGCAGATGATGTTTTCGGCGACAAAGACAAAGCCTATGCATGGCTACGCCGCCCTAATCATTCCCTAGAAAATCAAACGCCTTTGAATCTTCTCCATAGTGAAATGGGAACACGCCTTGTTGAAACCCTCCTTGAGCGTATTCAACACGGCATTTATTCTTAATGCATGTTTTTCGGGTTTGCCGCGACATTCACCAAGCTCTTGATGGAGAAGGGAGCAGGCTTTTTGGTGGTCGATGGAATTCTCCCGGAAGACCCCTTATCTACACTTCTGCCCATTTATCCTTGTGTATTTTAGAACAACTTGTTCACCTAGACCTTGATTTAATCCCCACGAACTGGGTTGTTATCACCATTGAAATCCCTGACACTGTTTCAGGAGAAGACCTCTCAGGACATTCGATAAAGGAAAAGGAAGCAAGAAATATTGGCGATGAATGGCTGAAGGCAGGGCACACCCTTTATCTAAAAGCCCCTTCATTTGTTGTGCATCAAGAGCACAACGTTCTTATTAATCCTCTCCATATCGACGTGGGTCACGTGAAGATTAAAGAGGTCATACCCTTCCAATTCGACCAAAGACTTTTTAAATAAGGTCGATGAGATGATTCCACTCTTGTCGCAACAGCCATCTTGTTCTAGAAATGAAAAAGTTCATCCCTTCAAAGTTAGGATCACATAATGGCTATTTTTCCAGACACTTGGATTCGCGACCGTGCCCTTCAGGGCATGATTGAACCTTTTGTTGAACACCAAGAAAAACAAGGTGTTATTTCATATGGACTTTCATCTTATGGGTATGACGCCCGCGTTTCGGACGAGTTCAAAATCTTTACAAACGTTGATAATGACGTTGTGGATCCTAAGAATTTTTCCCATACAGGTTTTGTAGATCGACAAACAAACGTTTGTGTCATTCCGCCCAATAGCTTTGTTTTAGCAAGGACCATAGAATATTTCCGTATTCCCCGTGAGACTCTTGTCGTTTGTCTTGGAAAATCCACATACGCGCGCTGTGGAATTATTGTCAATGTGACCCCTCTTGAACCTGAATGGGAAGGACATGTCACCCTTGAATTTTCAAATACGACACCTCTTCCCGCAAAAATCTATGCGAATGAAGGAGCCTGCCAATTTCTTTTCTTAAAAGGAGAATCCCTTTGTGAGGTTTCTTATCGAGAACGTCATGGAAAGTACATGGCACAAAAGGGCGTGACTTTACCGAAGATTTTTGAAAAGACTTTAACAGGACAGGCAAATACATAATGGATAAAATTAGCATTCGGGGCGGCATCCCTCTTCAAGGCGACATTCTTATCAGCGGTGCTAAAAATGCGGCTCTTCCTTTGATGGCTACATGTCTTCTCACGGATAAACCACTTCATCTCATGAACGTTCCTCAACTTTCCGATATTGCGAGCATGGCTGAACTCTTGTCACAGCTGGGTGTAACGATTGAGAGTGAAAAAACACCGAATCAACACATCATGCATCTTTGTGCAAAAGATCTTCTCAGCACAACTGCCCCATATGACGTTGTCAGAAAAATGCGTGCCTCCGTTCTTGTTTTGGGGCCCCTTGTAGCTCGCGCTGGGGAAGCTCACGTTTCCCTTCCGGGAGGATGTGCCATTGGCATTCGGCCTATTGATTTTCATCTTAAAGGTCTTGAAGCTCTAGGCGTTAATATTACGTTAGCAGATGGGTACGTCCATGCAAAAGCCCCCCAAGGCTTAAGAGG
>JAKBAL010000056.1 GCA_021809225.1 Pseudomonadota bacterium
GGCAAATGCAGCATATAACAGGCTTTAAGGTTCCTGTTTATATCATGATAACAAAATGCGATCTGGTACCTGGATTTCAAACCTTTTGTAAAGCAATCCCTTCTCATAATAAACATGACATGTTTGGTTGGTCCAATAGTCATCCTATAGATTCAAGTTATGATACGGGATGGATAGATGAAGCTTTTTTCACCCTTAATGGATCTCTCTATCAGGATCAGGAAGAAATATATGCGGATGGGAGAAGTCTCGTTAATTCCGATGATATTTTTTTATTCCCCTATACATTAAATACATTAAAAGATGGGATTCGAACGTACTCTGATAACCTATTTAAATCTTCAGGATACCATGAGAGCTTCTTTTTACGTGGAATTTATTTTGTTGGGGATAGTAATATCGAAGCCCCCACTCTTAAGAAACAAGCGCTTAATGAAGTTTCTCTAAAAGTTGAATCTTCTATTCATAACGTCGAACACAACCACATCTATTTTAGTGACAATCTTTTTGAATACAAAGCTTTTCGCGAAGTTGGTCTGGCAAGGCCCCTTTCTCAAACTCTATTGGGAAACAGTACAGCAATACGGTTTGGCAAAATTACGATTGCCGTAGCTGTAGTATTAGGAACGCTAGGTCTTTTGCGCGCAAACGACACTTTACAAAAAGCTAGAGTGAATCTTATTCCTGCTCTTTCTCAAGTCGACATTACCCTAGAAAAAATACACGGGCAAAATGCACAAACTGATATGGGTCGCATTTTCTTTGATGATCAGGCTCAAGTGCTATTGAACACAATGACCCAAATTAGTGTTAATCATCTCTCATCTATTTTTATTCCTGCCTCTTGGTTATCCTCTCTCGATTTAAGAATTAAATATGTAATGAGCCTTGCCTATGATCAGGTCATTTTTCAGTCGCTGTCGAGCCAATTAAATTATAAAGCAACACAACTTTTTGCAGGAAATTCAACTATCCCCGTCACAGAAACCCCAGGAAATGGAATTTATCCCCTTGAAACAATTGAATTTTATCGCTTGCAAAACTATGTCATTAGCACACAAGCTCTTGAGCTTGCCGCACAGAAATTCAATGAACTCGGATCATCGGGAAATTTGAATGATGTTGCAGATATTATTAAGTATTTGTTCAATTATGAAATGCCTAAATCTTTCTTTATACATAGCAATTACTACACAAGCACCCTTAAATACTCTAACTTAAGACCATTTGATTTTAAAGCTTACCAAACTGAGGCCTCCACAAAACTACATGCTCTTTTTGATCAATTTCAACTCGCTTGTTTTGACCCTGCTCGAATAATCCCAGGGCTAGGGCAACTATCGACTACGCTCAATGAAATTACGGGGACTCAAAATTATACAACAAATGCTGACGTTCTTCGTAATGTTTACGTTAGTCTTACCGAAACCGTTACATCTATACAAAATCCTGGATTACAATGGATTAATGCAGATGTTTTTAATCCTGGTCCACAATATGATTATATTATGGGGCTTATTAGCGCTTCTAACTTTTTTACACATACGGAACTAACTAATTTTACTCATGAAATAAATCAAAACTTTCTTACTTTCCGTAAAGAATTGGCTCGTTACACCTCTCCCCTTATTGACGGAGAAAATATTTTTAGCACAGAGGATAATCTTGCGATAAATAAGCCATCAGATGGTACCTTGTCTCTACAGCAATATTTAACTCTTTTCTTTAATGAATCCTTTATGGCTGAAGCTCACAAGCAGAGCATTATCACATCTATTCCGACAGGATCTATTTTATTGTGGGACGTACTCCGTCTTCAACAAGCAGTTAGTATAGCAACTGACTATACAAACTTTATGAATTCTCGCCTTTTAAATATGCCAAAAGCACTTCAACCTTTGTTACACAAAGTAGGAAGTGAAAACCTAACAAAAAATATTGTTCAATATCTCGCCGAAGCTGAAGTGTTTAATTCCGACGCAAGTGGAAGTCTTATCGGTTCGCCGGAAGATGCTTTGCTTACACAAGTACAAAACTATAGGACAGCAAGTCCTTATCTTGAGCAAATTTTATCTACCCTTAAAATCAATTCTACTGTTACGTATGGTACTCTTAAGGGGCTGTTAAACACTGAAGTTTACATCCCCTTACAAAAGCTAGACGCAATCTTAGGAGCAGAAGCTCCTTATGCTATTAAAATGGATTCATTTGATTGGTGGGAAGGCCAACCTATGGCTGCTTTAGAGGCTTATAATGTTTTTAATGTGACGGAACTTAAAAATTACCTACAACAACAAAGGGATCGCATTAACTACTTAGCTCAAGAATTTTCTGAACCGCTTGTTTCGTTACTCGAACAAATTAATATTGAAAGTATGCCAGGAAATCTTCCGCTCATTAAAAAATGGCAAGAAATTCTTGATGAACTTAGTGGATATATTCGCAAAAGCCCAGGGAATGAGCTTGCTGAACTTGAAACTTTTATTACAACTCCTCTTAATGAAGTGACACTTTCAACCTGTAGTAAATACACAGATGACAGCAAATTGATGGTAGCTTCCCAAGATTTTTTCACACGAATTCATATCGATCTTATCGAAAAACTCCAAGAGAGATGCGCTGACCTTTCAGGATCTGTCTCAATGGATACTTATTCACAAATCGCTAAATTTTTTAACGCTAATCTCGCTGGTAAGTTTCCCTTCGTCCAAGATGTTACCGCCCCCGCCCCTGATGCTGCTCCTCAAGATATTCGCACTTTTTTTGAGTTACTTGACAATCAAGGAACTGACGTAAAAGCTGCCTTAGCAGAAGCTAAAAATCTGGGAACAGCAGGCAAAAATGCCCTTACCTTTATTAAGCAAATAGAACAAGTTCGAAGCTTCTTTGGTGATTATTTAACTCCCAATTCTACACTCCCCTCCCCTGCTTTTGCTTTTGACGTAACATTTAGAGTCAATAAAAGTAAAGAAGAACGGGCAAACGAAATTCTTAATTGGGAACTTACCTCTCAAGATACAACAATTACCATGCGTTCAACCTCTCCTACAGGCTATTGGAGCGCAGGTGATCCTATAACGATGACTTTCCGCTGGGCACAGAATAGTCCTCTCCAACCCCAAGGGACTGAAGGTGTATTAGGATATAATGCACAGGGCGAAGATGCGTCATTCTCTTATAGCGGTACGTGGGCGTTTCTTCGACTCTTGTTACAGCATCAAGCAAAAGCTTCTGACTTTGCTGATTTAAATGATGAGGATCCTACGACTTTGCGTTTTGATATTCCTCTCACCAATGTTGTCGCAAATAGCTCCTCTACGCTTTCATCTATACCTTCATGTTTACCATCATCACCTTCTTCTGCATCATCATCATCATCATCTTCCTCTTCGGTGGATAAATTACCAACAGCGGCTGTTTTTGTGCGGCTTAAGGTATCTCCTATAAAGATGAAAGCCCCTGCAAAGCCAGCTGCAGCGGGAAGTGCAAGCAGTTCTTCTTCAAGTTCCTCAACATCGAGTAGCACCCCTTCAACATCAGAAAAGCCTAAAATTCAGGCAGGGCCGCCGGTCAATTTACCCTATTTCCCTTATCAAGCTCCTCGCCTTACCTCGGAGACTAAAATATGACCGAAAAAACATTATTAAACCCTAATAAGGTACACCTTCTTTTAAAGCCTATCCCTGGCAAAAAGCCTTGTGGTGAATACTTACGATATACCGAAGTTTACGATCATATACGTGATGCGCGACGAGAAGATGACGAAAAGCTTCCTAAAGGAGTTTGGAAAACTGAAATTAAAAAAGCAGATTGGGATAAGGTCTCGCATATTTGTCAGGACACTCTCAAAAATCAATCTAAGGATGTTCAAATTGCTGTCTGGCTTGCTGAAGCATGGCTACATCTTGAAGGAATTGCCGGCCTTACACAGGGGCTTGAGCTTATCTTAGGGTTAACGCAAAATTTTTGGAATGATATTCACCCTCAAATAAAAAAAGGCTCTTACGAGTTACGTGTTGTTCCTTATGAGTGGATTAATACCCGTCTGAGTGAAGAAGTTTATCGTATTGCAATTAGCTCGCCTTCGGATCGATCAGCTCACTCTTATCAATTTTTAAATTACCTTGAAGCCAATCGCTATGAAATTGCCAGTAAAAGGAATCAACCTCCTACTATGCAATCTAAAGAGAATGAGAATGACCATCCCTCTTTAGCAAAGGTATCCTTAAGCATTGATCAAACACCAACAGCTTTTTATCGTTATATGGATGAAAGCTGCATGCGTACTTTAACTCTCATGGTACAGCTGGAAGAAGAACTGCGTTCACACTTAGCTGCAGAAGCTCCAGCATTTTATAAGCTCCGTGAAAAAATAGATTCCATCCATCGATTTACACGTCAAATTCTAAATGTACGAGGCGAAAAGCAAAAGGCTAAAAAATTAACAACTGAAACCTTACCAGCACAAAAAATAGCCCTAACAGGCTCTATCGAAACGCGAGAGCAAGCGTACATCATACTAGAAGAAGTAGCTGCTTACCTTGAGCGTATTGAACCTCATAGCCCAACGCCTTATCTCATTCGCCGTGCCATCAACTGGGGAAGCATGTCTTTATCGCAACTTGTTTCTGATACCTTCAATAATAATCAGGATATGTCTTTGCTTTTGGATATTCTGAACATAAAAAGAGCTCCATAAATATTTCTTAAAATCTTCTTGTTTTCTATAAAAATAGATGCAAAAAACCGAGAAACTCTTTCCTCTTCAGAAATATTTCCCCTTACCGCTTAGACGTTACACAGCCCTAATATCCCTGTAAAACAACAATATTCATTTACCAGGTAGAGGACCCCACGTGATTCCTAAGCCTAAGAACCCTATGAGTTCTCTAGCTCCTGCTATGCTGTGGCCTGCGCTGAATAAAATATAATTTTGCGGGGTAAAAAAATATCTTCCCCCAAAATTATTAAGTAATTCTGACCCAAAAGTAAGATTCCTTGCTCCTTGAGCAAAAAGCTCATTCCCAAGCAATAAGTTTTTGGTAACTTGCCATTGCAAGCGAACGCCTCCAAAAGGATAATTAAATTGTCCTGGGTTAGGGTCTATAGTGTATCCTCCTCCTATTATGATTTTCCAATCTCCCCAACTTTTTTGTATCAAGCAGGGAAATACCCCTGCAACTTTTGTACTTGTGAACCCCCTTTGTTGATATCCCGTAGGAAGGAGGACTTTTGGAAACAAAGCGATCTGAGGATACCATTCAGTTTCATGAATAAGAGCATGATTAATTTCCAAACGAATGTCTCCATACGCATATTCAGTTCTTAAGTTTTTCCGCGCAAGAATAGAAGCAGGAATAACGGCACGTACTTGGTAATCAGGAAAAATACCTACATCTACTTCAAGTGCTGGAACCTGCACTAAAGTTCTGACTTTTGTTGATGAGAGTCTTGCGTGAAAATCTAAAAAGACCCGCTTATAAGCCGTCGGAGCAGGACTATCGATAAAAAATTCCGCAGCAAAACTGGATTGTTTCATACCTAGTATTAAAAAGAAAATAGAAGCAAGACACCATTCAAGTTTTTTTTTATTTTTATTTAGCAAAAAAAATTCTCAATTAATTATGTTTTTTTCTGATTATATACATTTTAGCAGAAGACACGACACTTTTTAATCTCAGACAGAGACAAAAAGGGTCAAAAAGACAGAAAGCTACATATTAATGCAATTAATCTTGCTTGCTGAACCTTACAAAAGATTTTGCTATCGTTAAAAAAAGAAAATGACATGACAAGAATTCGAATGAAAAATATTTCTAAAGCTAAAGCTCTCAAATTTATCCTTCTTATGGGCCTAACGAGCCTATTTGCAGATATGACTTATGAGGCTGCGCGTAGCATCACAGGACCTTTCCTTGCAACTTTAGGAGCAAGTGCTGCTGCTGTTGGATTTATAGCCGGATTCGGAGAATTCCTAGGGTACACACTACGTTCTGTCTCAGGTTATTTTGCTGATAAAACTCAACGATATTGGGCTATGACGATCATAGGATACGTCATCAACCTCCTTGCCATTCCTGCCTTAGCCCTTGCGGAAGATTGGCCCATCGTCTGTTTTTTAATTATTTTAGAACGTGTGGGGAAAGCCATTCGAACACCGGCGCGAGATGCCATGCTTTCCCACGCAGGCAGTCAGATTGGTGTCGGTTGGGCTTTCGGACTTCATGAAGCCCTCGACCAATGTGGTGCAATGATTGGGCCCTTAATCGTCACTGCTGTTCTTTATTACAAAGGAAGTTATCAAGAAAGCTTTGCCGTACTCTCTATACCAGCTCTTCTTGCCTTTGCCGCTTTACTTATTGCCTTCAAACTTTACCCTTACCCTGAACATCTTGATATAAGGCTTAAAAAGCTGGAACCACGAGGAATGACAGGTTCGTTCTGGATTTATCTTTTAGGAGCTGGTTTGATCGCGGCTGGATACGCTGATTTTTCTCTTATTGCTTATCATTTTGAAAAGCAATCAATTCTCAGTATCGTTTGGATTCCAATATTTTATTCTTTTGCGATGGGTATTATCACAATTTCTGCTCCTTTATTAGGTTATCTCTATGATAAAAAAGGAATTATTGTTTTAATTTGGGTGAGTATTTTATCAACATTTTTTTCACCCTTGGTATTTTTAGGAGGATTTTACCTAGCCATTTTAGGAGTCATTCTTTGGAGTATTGGCATAGGCGCCCATGAATCTTTAATGCGCGCCATTATAGCTCATATGGTTTCAACACCCAAAAGAGCTTCTTTCTATGGAATTTTTAATGCTTGATTTGGAACATTTTGGTTGATAGGAAGCATAATTATGGGGGGTCTTTATGATTTTTCCCTTTGGGCCATTATCATCTTTTCATTGGCCGTTCAACTTCTTGCTATCCCTTTCCTCATTTGGGTTAAAAAAACTGACACAACTCATGAAACAATGATGTAATAATTGGTTAGATGTACACTTCTACTTTGAAATCAGTTGATAAACAAAAATGCCCCTTCATTTGGAAGAGTCAGATCACTTCTTTATGGGGCGAGTGATGGGAATTGAACCCACGGCCTCCAGTGCCACAAACTGGCGCTCTAACCAACTGAGCTACACCCGCCATATACCTGGTTTAAGAATTTAGAATACACGAATCAGGAAAACTTTAAAGTATAAAACTCACTGAGAGAGGTCTTAACTTCCTGGTTTTTTGATGCAAATTCTTAGCACAAGTCTATGATTTACCTACTCGATATTACATCCATTCGTCAAGTCTTTGATTGCCTCTAAAAATAAGAAGAGATTTGATTAAATGTGTGCATAAGAAGTTTTAGACATCAACTTCGCAAGAAGAGAAAACTAAGCAGCTGGTGCGGTTTCTGATGTTGACCCTTCAGAAATTCCTGGATACGTCCTATCACAAAGAGCTAGCTTTGATTGAAACCTTTCGTCCGCATATTGACAGGCTTTCCATACATCCACACTTTTATAGGTTTCATCATTAAAAGGGGGTGCTCTTTTATAGACGATCTCACGTCCTGATTCACACAAAGCATTAATTAAGTCATCTGAGGTCATCATGTAGGGATTATTAAAGCTGGGTGAATAAGTCCTTGGGGTTGAAGGGCTCTCACATGAGGTAAGTTAGTATTGATCTCACGATCAATGACAGCCACTAAAAGGCGTTTTCCCGTTTTAGTACGTCCTTTAAACCCATTCTCATGAGCCAAAGAAGCATTTGTTGCTCGTACTGAATTTAAGGCCTTTTGCCCACTGATATGATCCTCAAAAACGTCGGATGACATGCGATTACTATACGCCATGGCAGAGAAGTGTATTGAATATAAAAAACACTCATTACAAAAATTGATCTAAAATAACTAAACATTACATACAAATTCCTTAAATATATTTCTTATTTATTTAGTTATTTTTTTGAAGGAATTCAAGTGCGCATCTAAAGAAATTGAAGCATATTTATTCAACATTAGATCCTATTATCAAGTTTTTGATTGCGCCTCCCTCAACATTTTATTTTCTATATTTATTTTCAATAAATCATCATTTATTAATATATCGTTAGCTATTTTTTACTACAATAATAATTAATTGATTCATTTTTTAAATAAACAATTTTTCTTCTCTCAAGGAGAATAACAATGAAAAAATTATTAGGGACAACGATTCTTTTAGCAATAATAGCCTTTTTGAATATGGAACAATCAGCTAATGCAGCTTTTTTTTGGAACTCAAGACGAGTACACCAAGAACACCCCTGCCAGAGTAACCAGCCCTGTCCTCAGCAACACTATATGCGTTGGGATTAAAGAGATAGGCTATGGCTATTTATCGACGACGGTTCCTCCTGTAATCTTTCCACAAACTCCTTGTGGTAAGTAAATCCATGCATTAGGATCTCCAGCTTTATTAGCACCCGCACAGGAATTTGGCCCACCTGCACAATCCGCCATACCAGCTTTAATCAAACTTTTTCCTTCAGAGGTGTTAATCTTACATTTTTCCATTTCAGAATCAGCCGCTTGACAAGTACTTGCTAGCGCAAGAGCAAAAGACGAAATCAGTGTCGTCGCTAAAGATGTTTTAAGCATTGGAACTCCTTCTCCCACATATTTTTTTACATTTTAAATGAAATTAGCTTCATTTTCAATTGAGTTAAAAATGTTATATAAAATCACAGCCACAATTAAAAGAATTCTCTGATAAGATTGAATAATTTAAGTTCACATATTCAAGTCAACTGTTACTCAGGATAAATAAAATCCAAAAAAAGAAAAGAACTTCCACCGATTTAACATCAAAGTCTTGAGAACACAAGCTTAGGTTTTGAAAAAAAAGGAAAAAAAATCTAGCTCCTGCGTATTAGAAAACGTAACCAAACTTTAACCAAAGTTGTTCAAAAAGAGTTAAGTGTGTATTCCCCCTGTATATTTGTAACAAACGCGATGCCTCTTTTGCTCCAATTGA
>JAKBAL010000057.1 GCA_021809225.1 Pseudomonadota bacterium
GTGATGTTGAAACCCGCTTGCTCCAGGTGACGACAGCTATCAAGGACACATTTGTGTTCTGTCATACACGTGATGATATGATCCTTTTTTGCTTTATAAAAATGAGCGACCCCTTTAAGAGCAAGGTTATTAGATTCTGTGGCCCCACTTGTGAAAATGACTTCACGAGGATCGGCATGAATAATTTTTGCAACTTGTGCACGTGCTGTCTCAACGGCATCTTCTGCTCGCCATCCGTAAGCATGACTACGAGAATGGGGATTTCCAAACTCTTCCGTAAAATAAGGTAGCATGGTTTCCAAAACGCGCGGGTCACAAGGGGTTGTGGATTGATAGTCTAAATAAATGGGCCGAGTTACCATCAAGAGGCCTCCTTAACTGTTTGTTTGGCATAGATATCTTGCCAAGCTTGAATGAATGTATCTATTTCATCTTCCTGGGTCTTCCACCCCATACTAACACGAATGGCACATTGAGACTCTTGAGGGCTAACCCCCATCGCGGCAAGGACATGCGAGCTTTTCATTTTACCTGAAGAGCACGCTGCCCCTGCACTGACAGCGATTCCTTTTATATCAAAAGAGATCAGTTGAACCTCTGCCGGCACACCGGGCATGCCTAAGCAAAGAACATGGGAAACCCGCGCGTCCTGCTTTCCATATACGACGGCCTCAGGCAAAGATTTTTCAATTTTGTGTTGGAAATTTTGAAGGCGTTTGGAAACAAAAGGTTCGTCACGCAAGGCTTCTTCCAATGCGGCTGCAAACCCAAGGATGAGAGGTGCTGAAAGCGTTCCCGAACGCATCCCATATTCTTGCCCACCACCAGCGATTAATGGCCTGAGCTGCAGATTTTCTTTTAAAAGCAAAGCCCCAATGCCCACAGGCCCCCCTATTTTATGGGAGGAAAGGGTCATCATATCAACACCAAGACTTTCAAAGGAAATGGGAATATGGCCCACAGCTTGACTCGCATCCGTATGAACCTTCCAGCCTTTCATTTGGGCTAAGCGTGTAGCGACTTGAACGGGTTGAATCACGCCCGTTTCATTATTGACCAGCATAATTGAAAGAAGGCCTGGCTGTTCGAATGATGAGAGAAGCTTCTCTAAACTTTCAAGATCGATACATCCTTTCAGTGTCACGGGAATATGGTGAGCTTTAGGAGTACTTTTAAGAATGGAATCATGTTCAATGGTAGAAACAAGATGGGGAAGAGGGCCAAGACCTGAAAGAGCATGCACGTTAGCTTCCGTTCCCCCACTTGTAAAAACCAGCTGCTTGCCATCCATTTTTTCTAAAATGGCTTTTCTTGCACCATCAATGAATGATCGCAGCTTCCGCCCTCCATGATGCACGGAAGATGCATTGCCTTCACTATCCAAAGTCGCAATCAGAGCGTCTTTAGCACAAGGCCTTAAAGGAACGGAAGCATTGTAATCCAAATAAATCATGAAAGGCGCCTTTCACACACATCGGCAAGAGAAATCCCATTTAAATACTGATACATTTGTCGTCCAAGACCTGCCCAAAGATCATGAGTTAAACACGTCCCTTTCATCCCTAAACATCCTGTCTCTGACTTGTTTTTGCATCGCGTTGTTTGCAAAGGTTCGCCAATCGCCTCTAAAATGTCTGAAATACGGATAGCCTCTGCCTCACGGGCTAATGTATATCCGCCTTGCTGGCCACGGGTGCTGATCACAAACCCCTGTTGACGTAATTTCACAAAAAGCTGTTCCAGATAGGCCATGGGCAACGCCTGACGACCTGCAATTTCCGTCAACGCCAAAGGCTTCCCCTTACCATAATAGGCAAGATCCACAAGCGCCATCACCGCATATCTGCCCTTTGTACCGAGCTTCATCTGTGTTTCCTTTGTTCATTCTTCTTAAGTTCTATGATTCCTGACTATTTTAGTCAAGTATGAAGTTGTTATTTTTAGAGACAATAGAACAGAATTCTCATTAAAATTAAAAAAATTTTAACAACTTTTGTTTATTATTAATCAATGAGCCCTTACTTGAGGGGATTAAACATGAATACAAAGAGGAATACACATGAAGAACCTCCTTTTAACAACCTCCCTCTTTTTAAGCATAAACGCCATAATGCTTCCTAGAGAAGCAAACGCTGCTGATGAGCAAACTACTTGCCCCAGGATTGAGACCATTGAGCAAGCAAACGTACCCCTAACAACGGGAAAATACACATCCATGGGGGAAAAATGGGAATTAAAACTATATGCTCATAATAAGACGGATAAGCAGCACGGGATCGTCTTTCCTCATTCCTTTGATGATAAGGACCGACATCTATATGTCCTAGGAAACTCCACCACAACAACAAATGATTGTTCGTACGCTATTTGGTACCAAAAACATTGGAAACACCCTCAAAAAAGGGACGTACAACGTATAGGAATATTCCACCTGACGCCTTTTGCGGGAATACAATAAGGGTAGCTATTCTATCAGATTAAACTTGAAGCAAAAAATAAATTGAAAACCATAATGTTACACTTTAATCTATGATATTAAAAACGACCTCATCTCGTTCTTTTCTGCCTTTTTTGATTCCTTCTTCAAATCCTTTTTTGATTCCTTTTTCATGCCCTTTTGCTTCTCCCCTTTTAAAAATCTCAGGTTTTAAATAGTCTGCGAGTGTCATGATTTTCTCCTCATCAAAAAAGGGTAAAATATCCGGATCATGGATATGTTTTAAAGCGCTGGCCATGGCCCCAAGCCACACATATTTCTTCATCTCTTCATCACAAGCTTGCGATAAATCAATGAGATGATAAGGGCGCAACAAAGTTTCTTTTGCGAGCTCTTGATCTTCGGGTGCAAAAAGATCGAACAGGTCCATGGAATGGGCGTATGGCTTTTTTCCTGTATAAAAAATCAAAGGATATATAAGAGGGAGCTTCCTGTTTTTTGAGTCTTTAAGATGATCTTCCATAATCGCGGTCATATACTTTAGCATTCGAAAAGGGAGCAAAGAGTCGGACTTAGATGCATGTTCAATCAAAATATACAGAAAGTCAAGGTGTCCATCGAAGTTGACCGCATAGAGAAGATCCGTGATCTGTAGCTTTAAGTTATCATCAATATAGCTTTCCTTTTGCAGTTTAAGTGAATCAAAATCGATGATATTTCTAATTTTATCCGGTAAGTACTTTTTAAAAAATTCTTCAGAAACCTTTGAATGACTCATAGAAGAGCGCATAAATCTGTCGTGTGGGCATAATTTTTTTGTCATTCTTTTTTAACCCTTTTTTGAGTGCGTTCAAACGGAGGAAGGGGACCAACACCAAGTAACCCTCCAACCGCTCTTTGTTAAAAGGACACGTTTCCTTGAAAGCTCTCATTCCTCATCATCAGAGAGTCCTTCATTCAACCACTGATCGTGTAAATCTGATAGATTTCTTAAAGCTTTGTGAGCCAGCAAATGTTCGGTCCAAACCTGTAACATTAACCCGTCAATATGCTCTAAACGGTGAGATAATTGTTGTGAAAGACGCATCAGATGCGCTAAGTTGATCGCAGCCATCGGCAACTCCTAGTTCTTGTTGGTGGTTAGTGTCGTAGGGACGTTGCTGCGCCCCTATGGCACGTTACCTCACATGAGGTAACCATATAAGGTTAATGCTTTCAATTTCATTGATCAAGAAAAAAATTTAACTAAATTTTACAGAAAACCGTTCATGATTGAGCTAAGAGTTTAGACGCCTCATGAATTTTATCAAGAAGAACTGGAGGGCACTCGCCGTGGCGAGAAGAGTGCAACAATCCAGAAACAAAGTATTTTCAAATAATAATGAGCACAACGAGAAAGTGGTGCTTCTCAGCACCACTCACCCTCCCAAACTGTAAAATTTCGTGATTTTTACTAAGCTTTCCGCCTTTGAACTTTTTCTCTTAGATATTGAGAAGGTTTAAAGGAAAGCACCCGGCGCGGGGTAATGATGGCTTCTTGACCTGTTTTAGGGTTACGCCCTACACGCTTTGATTTTTGGCGAACATTAAAGGACCCAAAAGAAGAAATTTTAACCACACCTGTATCTGTTAAAGAAACCATTGTAATTTTAAGAGCGGCTTCTAAAAAGTCTGCCGCCTGATGACGAGGAAAATCAACCTCTCGAATGAGGGTATCGATGATATCTGCACGTGTTAGTGTTGTTGTTGTCATTCTTTATCCCCTTATCTTTTGAATCTTATAAAGAATATCAAAAAAATGTAAAACGTCATACCCTTAATTATCACCTTAGGAAAGAAAAATTGTGACTACTCACCTGCCCGTGTGTGGGGATAGGTGAGTATGTTACGAAAAATTAAGATTTCGTAAATAAGGAAGCTATTTAAACTCTAAAATTTTAGCCTCAACTGTCCCATTAAAAAAATGAATTATGATTCTTTGATTGGCTCTTAGTCTTTCTTTAGATTTAATCCAATTGTTATCATTCCCTGTGATTTGTACATAGCCGCGCTGAAGAATTTTCAGATAAGAATCATCTGTATTGTGATGATTTTTGTTTTTACTTAAAATTGAATTTTGTTTTTTATTTTTTAAATCGTTTTCTTGTAATCTTTCAGCTTTCCTTGCATCTTGAACACTTTTCTTCGCCATATCTACTATGCTTTTCTCGCCAGGTGATGGTTGTGATTTCTGCGCAAAGGTAGGTGTGTTTTGTATCATTTCTATTGCTCCAAGAACCATGATAACTATGAAACTCGACACAATTGTATGTTGATTCACTTGATCTATCCCTTTGTTCAGTTTTCACCGTATACATTCCACCTTAGGGATAAAAAATTAAGATTTCGTCAATGAGCTATTCGGATTTTAAGATTTCAGCCTTTGCAACCCCATCGTAAAAATGAATCTGAACCTTTTGATGGGGTGCTATCATGGATTGAGAAGGAATTAGATTTTGGTCAAGGCTTGTAATAAAGGTAAACCCGCGCTCAAGCGTGCGGGTATAAGAATAGCTTTCTAAAAGTTGCGCAAGAGTGTCAAAACGCTGCCCTACATTATGCATAATATGAGTAAGCGCTGGGGAAAGGCGCTGAACCAGGTAATCAAGCGTCACATTTTGTTGCTCAACGAACCGTTTTTCCGCATTCACCAAACGTTCAAACAACTCATCAAGCTTTTGTGTATTCTCATCCAGCCAAGCCCCCAGAGGAGGTAACCCCCGCCGCAAAGCGTCAAGGCGGCTTTCATAAAGGATCAGCATATGGTCAAAGCGCGTTGAAAGCTGGGCCCCATACTGAAGCAGGGTTTGGGCAAGCTGAGACCTAACCGGCACCACAAATTCAGCCGCAGCAGTGGGTGTGGGGGCTCGTTTATCCGCTGCAAAATCGACGAGCGTTACATCTGTTTCATGGCCTACGGCCGTGATGACAGGGATCTGGCTTTCTGCAACAGCCCTCACAACACATTCTTCATTAAAAGCCCATAGGTCTTCCAGGCTTCCTCCTCCCCGCGCAACAATAAGAACATCTGGTTTTGTCTGAAACGTATTAAATCCCCGCACCGCGGCTGCAATTTGGGCCGCGGCCCCTTCTCCTTGAACAGCCACAGGCCATAAAAGAACAGATACGGGAAAGCGATCCGCTAAACGATGGAGCATATCCTGGATGACCGCTCCTGTGGGAGATGTGACAATACCAATCAGCTGAGGAAGAAAAGGAAGTGGTTTTTTTCGCGCCTCATCAAATAGTCCCTCTGCACCCAGTTTTCGTTTGCGTTCTTCTAAAAGTTTTAAAAGAGCCCCCTCGCCCGCAAGCTCCATCCCTTCAACCACAATCTGATACTTAGAGCGCCCCGGGTATGTCGTAAGCCTTCCGATGGCAATCACTTCCATTCCTTCTTGAGGAGCCAGAGAAAGCCCCTGAAAACTTCCGCGCCAACAAACCGCATCCAAAACAGCATCTTGATCTTTCAAAGCAAAATACACATGGCCCGAAGTGTGGCGTTTTAATCCTGAAATTTCACCCTTCACCCGCACGCGCGAAAAGCCCGTCTCCACCGTTCTTTTTAACGCAAGAGACAATTCTGCAACCGTATATTCAGGAAGGGTTGAGGCAAGTGGTAGCATGAAATTCCAATGTTTAAAATTCAAAAAGTATTCTTGTCAGCATCCAGCAAAAACGTCAAAAGTTTTCTGACTCTTCAAAATTCAAAAAGGTATACTCATCTCATTCCACCCTTGAAATAAGCTAAAGAACTTCCTATTTTAAAATAGAACATATGATGAATAAAGGACTCTCGAAATGAAAAGATGGGGCGATATTTTTAGTGGTACGGGTACAGTTGCTATATCTCTTTTGTCATGTGCAGCATGTCCCATGTGCCTTCCCATTTATGCTGGCCTTTTAAGCCTCATAGGCATTGAGCTCACTGCTTATCATGAATTTTTCTTCCCCCTCATGGTGGCATTTGGCTTGATGACCTTAGGATTTATGGCCTATCAAATTTATAAGCATCATGCCACATGGACCCCTTTTAAACTTGCCCTCATCGCTGGGCTTGGTATGGGAACGGCCGCCTTTCTTGAGTACGAATACTTTCTTTATGCCTGTCTTGCCCTTTTTATGGGAAGCGTCATATGGAGCAAGAAATCCATCATCCATGATGGGCATGGATGTTGTTAACCCCACCTTCTTTCCCCCTTGTTCTCGATTTAGATGGAACGCTGATTCGAACAGATACATCTCATGAAATGATGAATCGGCTCCTCGTCAAAAAACCTTGGCTTCTGTTCCTCGTTCCGTTTTGGTTTATAAAGGGAAGGGCCTTTGCCAAAGCACGCCTTACAGATCATATTGACCTCTCTCCCCATCATCTTCCCTACAACGTTGAGCTTTTAACCTTTGCCAAAAACGAGGCTCAGAAAGGGCGACCTTTGATCCTAGCAACGGGCAGTGATCAAAGAATAGCCGAAAAAATTGCTGATTACCTTGGTATTTTCCAAGAGGTCATTGGAAGCAATGGACACATTAATATGACCGGCCCCCGGAAACAACAAGTGCTTCTCAAAAGGTTTGGCGTTCATGGTTTTGATTATGCTGGCGATTCCCATATTGACATTTATGTGTGGAAAGTTGCCCGTAAAGCCCTTGTCGTCCATCCGAAAAGAGGGGTTCTCAAACGGGTACTTCTCTTAAAGGGACCTGAACACACCCATTACTTTCCACAAAGAAAAAAAACTCACTTTTGATCTTAATTTTCAGCATATGAATCTTCTTCCTCATAGATGGCTAAAGGTTGCATATTCTTATCAAGGCGTATCCGGTTAACATACATTAATAATTGAGCTTTTGAAAAATATGTCCCTTCCTTCCAATAGGAAAGGCCATGGTGCTGTAATCCTCTTTCAACCTGGTAAAATCCTTCGGAAAGCGCCCACTTTTCCACATAACATAAGGATACATATAAAGGATTCCCAAATGTTTTTTCTCTCTTCAGTTTATGGGGTAACCGATCCTTTTCAAGAACGTAATCCAGAGGGGAAACGCTAGAAAAAGAAGCGTTTTCTTGTGATATAAATCCCCATGATTCTCCTTTTTTCAATCCAACTGACAGGGAAGGACAAGATGTCCAATTCCCTTCTTTCAAAGCCAATTGTGCTTTTTGAGAAATTTGTAAAGGTGCATATATTTGGAGAATTTCCACCATTTTTGCCCGATCACGAGGAATTCGTTCTAATAACGAGATCTGGCTTTTGTCACCCTTCAAACGTCCAGATTTTGTGGTTGGCTTTCTTAAACCAAGCGTTTTAATTTTCTTACTCACAGAATTGACGGTTTTGTCTAAAGCAAAAGCTGTAACCTTAAGTTGAATCTTGTGTTCCACAGCTTTCTCAATGCATGTGCTTTCCCAGTCTTTCCAACGTGGTTTTAATCCTTTCATACACATTTACCTCCCTATTATTTTAAGCCTCCTGTTTTTATCATACCTGATATGAAAAAATCAGTTGGGTTGATTTTGCCAAGACAATCAAGAACCGTCAACTAGAAATATATTTTGGCCAAATCTCAAAAAAAGTTACAACTTATCGGTGTGAGCCAGCTTTGAAGCGAGAGTTAGATCGCCAGTGAAGGGATGTTTAAACGTTGCTTTTTTATAATTTAAGAGAATATTTTGTTTTGTAACCTATAAAAAAAGCCAGCCTAATAAAAGGCTGACTTCAATTAGTATATTTTCAGCTAGATAACTTTTTTTCATATCAAGCACCATAATTAATCGTGTCATCAAATAAATAAAAAACGTATTTTAATTTAGACGCTCCCTATTTTTTAGGATGTATTTCTAAATTTAGTTGAAATATTAAGTAATTTTTAACTGTTTTTAATAAAAAGATAACGCTCCCAATCTATTAAAAAGCCAGCATAATAAAAAACTGGCTTTAATTAACATAACTTCAATTTTAGTCAATATACTTGTGTGCTTTATAATTCTTCAGCTTTGTTTTGATTTATAACCTGTGCTGTATAATTATCATTTATCACGAAGGGCTCTTGTCCTGGAGGCAGAACTTCTAATGGTTCATTTGAAATAGTAATGACAGCCCCTCTCTCTGCTGCTTTAGAACCACGCTCATCACTGCCATAAGGAAGTCCTATCCACTGAGAAACTTCTACTCCCTCTTCATTGCAATATATTTCATCGATATACTTTATTGAATAATATGTGCCGGGAAACATATTATCTTTTATTTCCAAGCTATTTCCTATGTTAAGATAAAGTACTTGTGAAAATGCAGGAAGTAAGCCACGTCTACGCTCTAATTTCGGAAAAGAATTACGCTCAGGAAAAGAATTACGCTCATTTTCATTTACTATCATATATCGAATTTGCTTCCCTTGTGGCACGGGGACAACCTCATGTTCGGTTATAGAACGAAGTTTTAA
>JAKBAL010000058.1 GCA_021809225.1 Pseudomonadota bacterium
GAAAGTCAAATGCTTATTTCTAATTTTGTTCTGAAAGAGGGCTCTTCAACTTAAGAAAATCAGGTTCTGTGAGTTTTGTTATTTCAATTATTTCTTCATCACTCATTTTTATTTTCTTTCTAACGTTGACACCTTAAGTCTTTATAAAGCACGCGAAAAAATATGATTTTTTATTAATATTCAATTAATTGTTCATTAATTTTTATTTGATAGATTTTTAATTAAAATATAAAATAGGAGGGTTTTTATGAAACCTATTTTAAAATTAATTTTCTTGATGCTAGGAATAGGTTTAACTCTTCTCCAACCAGCACATGCAAACGAGTGCAATCACTGCTTTACAACTTTCTCAAATTGTACAAATCATTGCCCTCAGGGTTATTACACTATTTATTCTTATATTTGTTATTTAAACTGTTTATATGATCTTCGCAGCTGCTCATCAACGTGCAAATCTTAAAATGAAAATACTTAACTCTGTATTTTCTTTGAAAAAACGGTATAATCTTCTTTAATAACAATGTTTTTTCATAGGGAGAGAAGGAAGAAGAAATGGAATTTGATCCCGTTTTTTTGTCCCGTATTCAATTTGCCTTTACCATTAGTTTTCACATTCTTTTTCCCTCCTTAACCATTGGGCTTGCTAGTTGGCTCGCTGTTGTGGAAGGATTATGGCTTAAAACGGGAGATAATACTTACAAAGAAATTTATAAATTATGGGTAAAAATTTTTGCAGTAACCTTTGGCATGGGGGTTGTCTCTGGTGTTGTTATGTCCTATCAATTTGGCACCAATTGGTCTGTTTTTTCTGATAGAACAGGAAGTGTCCTCGGTCCTTTACTTGCGTTCGAAGTTTTAACAGCTTTTTTCCTTGAAGCTTCTTTTTTGGGCATCATGATTTTTGGGTGGGACCGCGTCACACGGAGTATGCATTTTGTTTCAACGCTCATTGTTGCTGCCGGTACCGTCGTTTCCGCTTTCTGGATACTCTCAGCAAGCAGCTGGATGCACACTCCTGCTGGATATGAAATTCTTGACGGAAATATTTTCCATCCAACCGATTGGTTGGATATTATTTTTAATCCTTCCTTCCCCTACAGACTATTCCATATGATTACCGCAGCTTATTTAACGACTGCCTTTTTTGTGGCAGGAATTGCGGGATGGTATTTTTTAAGAAAACAACATTTGCCTCATGCCCGCATTATGCTGAGTATGGCGATGCTCATGGCTGTTTTCGTCGCTCCCCTGCAAATTTATCTTGGCGATTTACACGGCTTGAATACTTTAAAGTATCAACCTGTAAAAGTTTCAGCTATTGAAGGAATTTGGGAAACGGAAAGAGGAGCGTCTCTCATCCTTTTTGGCTGGCCTGACTCTCTCAATGAAGTGACAAACTATGCGCTTAAAATTCCCAATCTTGCCAGTGTTCTCCTAACTCACAGTATGGATGGCGAAGTAAAGGGTTTAAAAGCATGGCCGAAAGACGAAAGGCCCCCTGTTCTTCCTGTTTTTTTGTCTTTTAGGGTAATGGTTGGTATTGGAGTATTAATGGTTTTAACAGGACTGATGGCAATCCTTCTTTATTTTCGCAAAGGATTATTCACCCAAAAATGGTTTCATTATTGGTGTCTGGCGATGACACCAGCCGGTTTTATCGCCATTTTAGCTGGTTGGTTTGTGACAGAAATCGGTCGTCAGCCTTATATTGTCTACGGAGTTATGCGTACGGCTGAAGCCAATTCTCCTGTTTTAGGAGAAACTGTTTTTATTTCGCTTATAGCCTTTGTTATCGTGTACACATTCATTTTTGGGGCAGGGATTTATTATATAGTCCAGCTCATTCGTAAAGGCCCCACCTCAAAGGAGGACCCTCCCTACGGATCTCATGGTCTCAAAGCGCCACCTCTTTAAGAAGATTGAAAGGTTGCAATATGCTTGATTTTTCACCATTTTTAGATCTTCCGTTGATATGGGGAGGCATTATTGCTTTCGCAATTTTTCTGTATGTTGTTCTTGATGGCTTTGATTTAGGTATCGGTATTCTTTTCCCTTTTGCTCCCAGCGAAAATTGTCGGCAAAAGATGATGAATTCTATTGCTCCCTTTTGGGATGGCAATGAAACATGGCTTGTCCTTGGCGGAGGAGGGCTTTTTGCGGCTTTTCCCTTAGCTTACGCTATTCTTTTGTCTGCTTTTTATATCCCTCTCACTCTTATGCTCTTAGGACTTATTTTTCGGGGGGTTGCTTTTGAGTTTCGGTTTAGAACGCATCCACAAAAGCGACTTTTTTGGGATTATGCTTTTCATTTTGGCTCACTCATCGCAACCTTTTGTCAAGGAACCATTCTTGGATCTTATGTTGAGGGAGTTACGGTCAGCGGGAGATCTTTTGCCGGACATCCCTTTGCCTGGCTTAGTTCATTCTCACTTATGACAGGTGTTGCTCTTATTTTTGGGTATGCGCTTTTAGGGTCAACGTGGACTTTGATGAAAACAGAGGGAGAAACACAAGAGTGGGCCAGAAAAATGGCTTTCTATGTTTTAACTTATGTTGGCTTTTTTATGGGGCTTGTGAGCTTATGGGTACCTTTTATCAATGATGAAATCTTTCAAAGATGGTTTAGTTTACCCAACCTCATTTATCTCTCTCCAATCCCACTTCTCACCCTAGCCCTTGGTCTAAGTCTTATCATAAGCTTGATGAAAAAAAAAGAAACAGCCCCTTTCTTTCTTTCAATCTCTCTTTTTTCTTTGGGATATGCGGGACTTGCAATCAGTTTATGGCCTTGGATTGTTCCCTACCAGATTTCTCTAAGAACCGCCGCTGCAGATCCAAAGTCCTTGTCGCTCATGCTTGTTGGCGTTAGTATTTTCTTGCCTGTCGTCTTAGGATATACGCTGTATTCCTATTACGTTTTCCGCGGACGATCGAGTCACCACGAATTATATTGAGAAAAATGTCTTATAAACAAAAAATTAAACCATGGCTGTGGTTTATTTCCCTATGGATCCTTAGCTTATCTTGCGCTATGATCTTAGCTTATGCCTTGAAAGGAATTTTAAGGCTTGTTGGATAAATAATAATAAGTAAGGAAACCAACCTCTGATTACTCTCCGTGAAAAAAAGAAGAGTTTCTTCATCTTTACCTTTCTCATCGTTATCGCCCTTATGGGTGGCGTATACTTCAGCATTACCTTTTGGTGGATGCATCAAAATTCCTCTCTTTTAGTGCTTTCTGGCAATGTCGACATAAGGCAAGTTGATCTTGGTTTCCGGGTCAGTGGACGTTTAACTAAAATGCTTTTTGAAGAAGGAGACGAAGTCAAAACTGGCGATCTTCTCGCTGTTTTGGATAAAGCTCCTTACGAAGCCAGTTTGGCAATAGCTCAAGGGCAACTTTTGCAAGCTGAGGCCAATTATGCAAAGTTAGTTCACGGTAGTCGTCCTCAAGAAATTGAAGAAGCGCGTGCTCTTGCTGGCGAACAACAAGCAGCTTTCGAAAATGCTGATATCACCTTTACCCGTCAACGTAACCAGCTTAAAGTCGGGTCGACCTCTCAACAAGCCTATGATGACGCCTTAAAGCAAAGACGAGAAACCGAGGCCCTTCTTAAAAATGCACTCGAAGCTCTTAGCCTTGCTGAGGAAGGATTTCGTCAAGAAGATATTGATGCTGGACGTGCTGCCAGGGAAACGGCGAAAGCTCAGCTTCAAAGCGCTAAGGTTGATCTTCAGGATACGGAAATTCATTCACCTTCAGATGGCATTATTTTAACCCGTGTTCGAGAACCAGGAGCTATTGTTGCCCCCCAATCCATCGTTTATTCTCTTACCCTTCATAAACCTGTGTGGATCCGCGCTTACGTTTCTGAACCGAATTTAGGGCGTCTCAAACCTGGGATGAAAGTTCTTGTCTTTACTGATACCAACCCAGATAAACCTTTCACAGGTCAAATTGGTTTCATTTCTCCTCAAGCTGAGTTTACACCCAAAACTGTTGAAACGACAGAACTGCGCACAGACCTTGTGTATCGTCTTCGTATACTTGCCGAAGATCCCAAAGGAGACTTACGTCAGGGAATGCCTGTTACCGTTAAAATTAACACCTCTCCATGAAATTGCATTCACAAGGAAAAGATTATCAAAAACGCAATTGATATCATGAACCTTACGAAAATCTTTCCTGGTAGGGAAAGACCAGCTCTTGACGGCCTTACGGCTTCAATTCGCAAAGGAATAATAACAGGGCTCGTTGGCCCTGATGCTGCAGGCAAAACAACATTAATACGCCTTATTGCGGGACTCCTGCTTCCCACACAAGGTCACATTCATGTTCTTGGTCTCGATACGAAAACAGATGCAGATCGCCTTCATGAAATAACGGGGTATATGCCTCAAAAATTTGGACTTTATGAAGATTTAACCGTCGTTGAAAATCTTAATTTATATGCAAGCTTACATAATCTTATGGGGCATGAAAAAGAGGCAACATTTGATCGCATGCTGACCTTTACCTCCCTTAAACCCTTTATCCACCGTTTGGCGGCTAACCTTTCCGGGGGCATGAAACAAAAGTTAGGGTTGGCGTGTGCTCTTTTGGGTCAACCTCAAGTTTTACTTCTGGACGAGCCAGGCGTAGGTGTTGATCCCCTTTCTAGACGTGAATTATGGAAAATGATCCAAGACCTCGTTCAGCAAGGTATCACCGTTGTTTGGTCAACCTCCTATCTTGATGAAGCAGATAAATGCCAAGAAGTTTTATTGCTAAATGAAGGAAAGCTTCTTTTTTATGGTCCTCCACAAGATCTCACCCAACGCGTTAAAGGTCGTGTGTTTCAGGTGAGTGTTCCCCTTCATGAGCGACGAACGGCCCTTAAACAACTTCTTACTCGTCCGGATATTATTGATGGAGTGATCCAAGGAAAAACTATCCGCCTTGTGGTTTCTCCCTCATTTTCCCTTTCCGCTACAGATCTTCATTGGCGATCCACCAAGCCTAGATTTGAAGATGCTTTTGTTGATATTTTAGGAGGGGGGTCAGAAGGAAAGTCTGCGTTAGCTGAAAAAATTCCTCGCAAAGGGATAAGCGGGGCTGAACCCATAAAAGCCGAGCACCTCACAAAGCAATTTGGTCATTTTATAGCAGCAGAGAATATTTCTTTTACCATCAAACGGGGAGAAATTTTTGGTCTTTTGGGTCCCAACGGGGCGGGGAAATCAACCATTTTTAAGATGCTCTGTGGCCTTTTGCAACCGACAAAAGGTAGAGCTTTGGTTTCAGGACTTGATCTTAAAACAGCTCCTTCAAAGGCTCGTTCTCGAATTGGCTATATGGCGCAGAAATTTTCCCTTTATAGTGATTTAAGTGTAGAAGAAAATCTCGATTTTTTTTCAGGTGTTTACGGACTTCAAGGAAAAAATCGGCAGGCAAAAATTGATCAGATGATTTCTGTCTTTGATCTTTCCCTCTATCTGAACAATAACGCAGGATTGCTTCCTCTTGGCTATAAACAGCGATTATCTCTTGCCTGTGCTGTCATGCATGAACCGGATGTGTTATTTTTAGATGAACCAACATCAGGCGTGGATCCCCTCACCCGTCGTGAATTTTGGACACATATTAATGGAATGGTAGAAAAGGGAGTCACCATTATGGTAACCACTCATTTTATGGAAGAAGCCGAATATTGTGATCGCATTGCCCTTATTTACGGAGGCCTGAATATTGCTACAGGAACACCAGACGAGCTTAAAGAAAGTGTAAAGACAAAAGACCTTTTAGATCCTACTCTTGAAGATATGTTTATTGCTCTCATTGAACGTTCTGATGCCTTACAAAGGCAATATGAAGGACAACAATGAATCAATTTTCTTTTCAACGCTTTCTTGCTTACTTACAAAAAGAAGGAAAGCAAATTTTAAGGGATCCGAGTACCATCCTTATTGCTTTTGTCCTTCCCCTCATCATGATTTTTATTTTTGGTTACGGGGTCTCATTGGACGCAGACAAGGTTCCCTTGGGAATTCTTCTTGAAGATATCTCACCGACGGCACGAAGTTTGGAAAATGCTTTCTTCGGAACGCATTATTTTAATGTCACAACAAGCTATGATCGTTTGGCGCTTGAAGATGCCCTAACAGGCGGACATCTTCGTGGAGTTGTGACGATTTCTCAGAATTTCTCGCAAAACTTACTTCGAGGAACAGTCGTTCCTCTCCAAGTTCTGCTAGATGGGAGTGAACCCAACACAGCTCGATTTGTGCTTAATTATGCTCAAGGTGTTGTCAATAACTGGAGTCTCCAACAAGCCCTCGAAGGCAATCCCTCAACGAATCTTCCTATCATTGCTGAGCCCAGAGTATGGTTTAATGAAGATCTTAAAAGTCGATATGTTCTTCTTCCCGGATCAATCGCCATCATTATGTCTTTGATTGGAACTTTGCTGACGGCCCTCGTTGTTGCTCGAGAATGGGAGAGAGGAACAATGGAAGCTATGATGGCAACACCACTGCGTATCCAAGAGATGCTTTTGGCCAAGCTCGTCCCATATTTTCTCCTCGGGCTAGGATCTATGGTCTTGTGTGTCACTCTTTCTATCACAGTGTTTGGCGTCCCTTTTCGTGGTTCCTATTTTATCCTTCTCTTGTCAACCTCTGCTTTTTTATTGGCAGCCCTTGGTTTAGGTTTACTGATTTCCTCAACCACGCGAAATCAACTTGTTGCGAGTCAAATTTCGATTATGACGGGCTTTCTCCCTGCCTTTATCCTTTCTGGTTTTATCTTTGAGATTAGCTCTATGCCTTGGAGTATTCAGGCCATTACCTATCTATTCCCCCCGCGCTATTTTGTTTCTATTCTTCAAAGCTGCTTTTTAAGTGGCACTACTTGGGAGATTGTCCTTCCCGATATTCTTATGATGTTGCTCATTGCTTGCTTTTTTCTTGGGATTTCGGCGTTGAAATCAGTTAAAAGGCTTGATTAATATGATGAAGAAACTCGCCTCACGCTTTCATGAGTTCCAAACCGTTCGGCTGCGGGTAAAGGCCTTGATCATCAAGGAAACTCTTGCTGTCTTACGTGATAAAAAGAGTCGATTTATGCTCATTCTTCCTCCTCTGGTTCAGTTGATCATCCTCTCTCATGCAGCTACCTTAGATGTGATGAATATCTCCCTCGCGGTTTATAATCAAGACAGTGGATGGTATAGCCATGAACTTGTGCAGCGTATCAAAGGATCTCCTTATTTTCTTCATGTGTATGAGTATAAAAATCCGCAAGAAGCAAAGCGAGCTATTGACACGCAAAAAGTCATCGTTTCTCTTAACTTCCAGTCCAATTTTTCCCGTCTTGTTGCGGGGGGTCAATCTGCCCCCCTTCAAGTGGTGCTTGATGGTCGTAAGTCAAACGCCTCTCAAATTGTTTTGGGCTATTTGACGCTTATTCTTCAAGAATTCAATGTCGATATTCTTCATTATCAAGGCGTTGAGATTGCTCGTCCCATTGATATTGAATTTCGCTCATTTTTTAATCCCAATATTGACTATATCTATTTTACGGTCCCTACTCTTGTCGCCATTTTAAGCATGATGTTGGCTCTCACATTAACATCTCTCTCTGTTTCCCGTGAGCGTGAAAACGGAACCTTTGACCAATTGCTTGTGTCACCTCTGCAACCTTGGCAAATTTTGATCGGAAAAATGATGCCGGCTATGATCATTAGCATTGTTGAAAGCACGCTACTCATGATTCTAGCGGTTCTTTTATTCTCAGTTCCCTTTAAGGGATCGCTTGTTCTGCTTTATTTGAGCATGGTTGTTTTTTTATTTTCAATTGTGGGAATTGGCCTTTTTATTTCGTCCGTTTCTCATACACAGCAACAATCAATTTTAGGAAGCTTTGTTTTTATAACTCCCGTTATGCTGCTTTCTGGGTATGCTACCCCTATAGAAAACATGCCAACATGGCTGCAACCTTTTACGAATCTTCTGCCCCTCAAACACTTTTTCATTATTATCAAAGGAATTTTTTTAAAGAATATGCCCGCTACAGAAGTCTGGCTCCACACATGGCCAATGGCTTTAATCGCCCTCTTTACTCTCTCTGTGGCAGGATGGATGTTTAAACGAAGATTGGAATAGAAAGTTGAAAAATTATCACCACTATGAAGTAGCTACGGCTTTGATAATTCTTCGTTATCTGAGCTTAGGACGTAGCCCGACAGAGGTTCCAGGCTCTTTTTTATTTTTTCTTATCCTGAATGGCGCCATTGATAATTTTTCCCTCGATCTTCACCTCGGGTCCAACCTCAACAACTCCTTTTTTCCCTTTAAATTCAATATTGCCAAAAACTTTTGTCTCGCCCACTAAATGAACTCGAGGAGAGTCAGCAAAAAAGGTTTTGTCTTTTTCGATAACAATAGATTGAGTTTGGCAGTCTTTAAGACGCATCTCTGAAGTGAATAGGCGTAGGGGTCCTTTGAAAGTAGATTTTTGCGCTAAGAGAGGGCCATAAACTGTTAAATCATTTTTGACATGAGCTTCCTTCAAAAGGGCGATACCTCTAATCACAGCCTTTCCTACATTTAGGTTCATGACTTTGACAGGACCACTTACCTCCATAGAGGCAGCTTGAATTTTAGAGCCCGTTAGAGGGCCATTCACCAGCAAATTTTTGGTAATGGTTACATGAGTTAATTTAAGGGGACCATGTCCTGTCAAATTATTATAAGAGCTATTTGATAAGGATGAAGGACCGTGAAGAACCTTATCTGATAAAGAGAATTGTAAGGATGAGGAGGGAGTTTCTTCTCCCCAATAGTTCCAGGACAGATCTTCCATATTTTCCATTCCATTGATAAAGTCCGGAATATATTTTTGATAAGGTTCAGGAATAAATTTTCTCAAATT
>JAKBAL010000059.1 GCA_021809225.1 Pseudomonadota bacterium
CAATCACGCCCACGGCCCGACGTGTATCAATGGCTGGAATAAAAAGGAGAGTTTCCATTCCCCGTTCTCGGTAATTATACTCAGATTGTAAAAGAGTTGTCGTTTTTCCAGCATTCATGGCGGAATAATAAAAGTGAAGTTTTGCCATAGGTTTCCCTGAGTTATCATGAAAGAATAAGACTTATCTTATAAGATTCAGTCTTAGGACGTGGCAAGGAAAAATTTAATGTTGCAAGAGAAGCTAAAAGTCAGCTATTTTCACCTCATTCCAATGGAGAGGTGGCCGAGCGGTTGAAGGCGCACGATTGGAAATCGTGTATGCGGGGAACCGTATCGAGGGTTCGAATCCCTCTCTCTCCGCCATCCGCCCTCGCGCCGAAGGCGCTAAGGCGTGATGTCAGGACATACCCCTGATTTAATCAGGGGGAAGTCGGACCCAACAAACTGCTTCGCAGCCACGGCTGGCAAGAGTCTCTATCTACTTTTCTTCTCTTCCAATCATCTTTAAAAAGACCACCATAATCATGAGCCCAATTACAAAAAAGTATATTGGCATGGGAAACAATGTATTGTTGTGTAAAAAACCCATTCCTAATGTAAAGAAGGAAATTAATAAATAATAAAAAAACCCAAAAAGTGAGGATGCCGTCCCAACCGCATGCTGGTATTCTTCAAGAGCAAGAGAAAGGCAATTCGGAATCATCATAGCGCTTCCCATCGAAATTATCATCATACTCCCAACCGTTACCATAATTGATGCCAGCCTCGGGGCATTTAAGACAGCAAGCATAAATGTTACGAGCATAAAAAAAGTTGTTCCTAAAATAATGATTAGAAGCCCACGCCATAAAATGGCTTTCGAGGAAAGATGGTTATGGAGTCGCCTTGATGTCCATCCTCCTAAGACACCTGCGAGAGCAAGTCCCAGGAAAGTGAGTCCGTAAGTGGAGGGACTGAGCCCTAAAAGATCGATCAAATAAAAGGATCCTTCAGCATAATAACTAAAATTGATTCCATTGCTGGCTGCTACCAGAAGTCCATAACCAATAATCCGACGATCACTTGCAAGAGCCCACGTCAGTTTTCCAAGGGAGGTCGTTTGAGATCGATGCAGATGAGTTTCAGGGAGTGTTATTGCTGTCGTCAGAAACACCATGCTTCCTGTTAATATTAAAAGAAGAAAAATTGAAGACCATCCAAATGCTTGATCTACCAAGCCTCCCACGATAGGTCCAATGGCCGGAGAAAAGGCAAGGACGCTTCCAATGGTAGAATAAACCTTACCACGTTCAACGCCCCTAAAAGCATCACGACAAATGGCTTGTCCCAAGACACTCCCAGCACTACCCCCAAAAGCTTGAATAAAACGGCTGATCATTAGAAGAGTAATAGATTCAGAAAAATAGCACCCTATACACCCTAAGACATAAATAGAAAGTCCAAGCAAGAGGCAAGGCTTTCGACCAAAGCGATCTGAAAGATTTCCCCAAAATAGTGTTCCAACAGCAAAGCCTGCAAGATAAATGGTAAGGGTATACTCAACCCATGAATCGGACACAGCTAAAGCTTTCGCAATGTCTGGGAGGGCAGGGGTGTAAACGGTTTCTGAAATAAGCGGAAGCCCTACAATCAGGGTAATAAGCCAGATAGCTGGCAATAAAGGTTTTTTCATTGTAATTGTCTCATCGTTAAAGTTTAGGCAAAGAACAAGCTACCTGACGTCGTCAGGGCCTGAAGATAGATCCTAAACTGTGGTTAAACGATGACAATTGTTCTCATTGTAGACTTCTCTTTTAATAAAACAGAAAAAAAACGATCTCATGTTTATTTTAAAAAATCAAGCTGTAAAACAAAATTTTCATTAGGGTTGAGGCAATGCCTAGATCCATTAAATTTGAAAATACCGCTACAACAAATCATTATGCCCATGATAGAAGGAGTTTCGTTGTAATCTATAAAGGAGTTTTTATGTGAAAAAATTAATTTTATGTAGTCTAATGGTTGGACTTTTGGCCTCAGCAGCACCTGGTTGGAGTATGGAGGAGGAAGAAGAAATTGGGGGGATTTCTCCTCAAAAAAAGGTGCCTTCCCTGCTGCACTTAGCCTTTAGAGTTGTGTGTGAATATGCAAATGATGATAAGTTCTTAGAAGAGGAAATTGAATTTTTAAGAACAAATATAGACGACTCTAAATCAAGAGAATTTATAATAAAAGAAATAATAGGATTTTATTCAAAAAACCCTAACTTTAAAGGTCTAGTAAGCGATAATAATACCACAAACGAATTACCAAATAGGGGTAAATTTCTGGAGTGGGCTGAAAAAGCTAACCGCAAATTTATGAAACGGCTTAAGAGTGCTTTTAAGGATAGCGCTGATCTAATTAAGAGGGTTAGAGAAGGAAAAACGGCTTGCGCTAAATGGACACAAAGTAAATCTAGAAGTGACTTAAATTTAAGCCGAATGCGCCTAATAGAACTTCCAGATGAAATTCTCGTATATTCTACCTTTAAACAAGCTGATCTTAGTAGAAACATGTTTTGTCATGTTCCTGAAGCAATTTTCACACTTACAAACTTGAGAGAACTTGATCTTACAAAGAATTGTCTTAAGGTTCTCCCTGAAAGTATAAGCAAGCTGACAAGTTTACGAGTTCTCGATCTTAGCAATAATTGTTTGAAAACGCTACCAAAAGGGATAGGAAAGCTAGCCTACTTACGAACCTTAGATCTCCGCAATAACTATGTGGAAAGTTTACCAGAGGAGATGAGCGGCCTCATTTGCTTAGAGTCCTTAAATCTTGATATAAACAGTCTATCTGAAATTCCTTCCTTCATTTTTCGTCTTCTAAATTTAAAAGAGTTTGTTCTTGGGACTAATCCAATCAAAACAGTGCCTTCAGAGATAGGAAATCTTAGATATTTAAACAAGTTACTGCTATATTATAATGGTTTGACGTCTCTTCCGGTCGAGTTGAAAGAGCTTGAGGATTTGCGAATCTTCCATGTTGAGGGAAATCCAGAACTACAAAAGATGCCTTTCAGCAGAAGCGATTTCCCACAATTAACAGACCTTACTCTAGATAGTCGTGCTCAATTTAGTGATTCCCTAATTTTAGAAGAACAGAAAAACCGTATCAATGAAAAACGTAAGCTAAATCCAGGTAAGGTAGTTGGTCACCATAAAAAACAGAAAGTAAGAACTACTGCTGAGGAAGACGTTATAGCTGATGACCCAAAAAATAACGTTGATGGCGAACCAAAAGAAAAACTATAGAAACACGTAGAGTTTCCAATGGAAATGACGAATCTAGAATGATCTCTGTCATAATAAAGAGTGGGTTTGCAAAAAACTCACTCTTTACTTGTTTTAATCTGAGTGCTTCTTATGAAAAAGGAGAGTGTTAATAAAAGATATTATATGAGGTAAGATAAAGCCCTGCTATAAAAGAAAAAGGAGGCAGGGAGATGAAGTGCAAGAGATGCGAGCATACGGAAGTTAGAAAAGCTGGCCAAGTGAGAGGGTTACAGAGATATGTATGTAAGAGCTGTGGTTATTATTTTACGTTAACGCCCCCTCGAGGAAAGTCTCAGCATGAGAAATTATTGGCTCTCCACCTTTATGCAAGCGGATTATCTTTAAGAAAGATTGGAAAGCTCATAGGGGTATCCCAGGTGGCTATTCAAAAATGGATTCAAATTCTTGTTCCTCAATTATGCCCCAAACTTGAACCTGAAGGCCAAGTTATCATTATGGAACTTGATGAAATGTGGCACTATCTTAAAAAAAAGAGAATAAACTCTGGATCTGGAAAGCGTTTTGCCGTCATACAGGTCGACTTATTGACTGGGAATGCGGTGACCGCAGCCATCATACCCTAGAAAGACTTCTTCAAAGACTTACACCTTGGAAAATCATCTTTTATTGCACGTATCATTATGAAGCTTATAAGCAGCTTATTCCTCCAGAAAAATTCTATTTGGGAAAAGATAAGACACATTCGATTGAGAGAAATAATTGCCGCCAGCGGCATTGGTTTGCTCGCTTTAAACGAAAGTCTATTGTTGTCTCTAAGTCCTTAGAAATGGTAAATTTAACGATTGCGCTTTTTGCTGCGTTTCACGTCAATAACTCTTTATCTTTTCCATGTATTTATGATTAACACTCTCTGAAAAAGAGAATAGCGCTAATAAACTGAGTAATGTTGTTCCTCTCGTCATATAATCCCCCTTTAAAGTTTCGGTTTGTTTTACATTTTTATTTTATCTTTATTAATTATTATTAAAAAAATATTTTTTTTATTTTTAGTTAATAAACGATACAATTTTTAAAAAGGCAACTTTCTAAATTAGAATTTTTTAAACAGACAAATATTCCTGAGAGCAATTGAATTAATTGATTTTTTTTGTTATCTGTCATTCTTAATGTGTCGTTTCATTAACATTTTGTCTTTTCAAGATCGCATAATCTATGAAACTACCCATCTCTCGGCTTGCAGAAATGAGAAGAGTCCATTAATTTACAAATGAATATATAAAAGGCATAGCTAGTGCGGCAAAATTTTCTTCAAATTTCACTTGTTCTTGCGTTGAGTTTTCTGCTTGCAGCTTGTTCGAGTGGTCCTGACGAGCAGCGTGAAATATGCATTGATGGAACATGTACTCCTGCGCCCAAAAAAGCGACCAGCCGTCCTTATCAAATCAAAGGGGTTTGGTATTATCCTCAGAAGCATTATGAATATGAAGAAGTGGGAATGGCATCCTTTTATGGGGGAGGGAAGGGATATGACTTCCATGGCCGCAAGACAGCAACGGGTGAGATTTATGATATGAATGATGTATCAGCTGCTCATAAAACCCTTCCTCTGCCCTGCATAGTAGAAGTGGAAAATCTTGAGAACGGTCGACAAATCCAGCTTAAAGTGAATGATCGAGGCCCATTTGTAGAGGGTCGCATCATCGATGTTTCTCGAAGGACGGCTCAGCTTTTAGGATTTGAAAACAAAGGAACAACCAAAGTACGCGTCCGCACCCTTATACCTGATAGCTTAGCCCTTAATGGCATTGACCCTTCAACAGTACAGCTTGCTCAAAAAACGCTACCTGTTTCAAAGTTGTCGGAAGCTCCCGTCATGACAGCAGCTCTTCCAAGACTCCCAGATACGCTTTTTGAGGAAGAAGAAACCCATCCGGTACTGGCAGAAGCTTCACCCCCTCCACTCGCAAATCCTAAGACTCCAGCTTCAACGGGAATTTTTGTAGATGTAGGGGGATACGAAAATAAGCAAGAAGCCCTTACTCTTTCCCAATCCTTAAACGGAGTCACGAAATCTCCTAAGCAACCCATCAAAAATAGTGGGTCCAAACCCTATGCGGTCAGGGTTGGCCCCTTTCCAAGCATGTTGGACGCAAATCAAGTTCTTGATCAATTAGCGGATGCAGGGCATGTTATGTCACGAATTGTAATCAATCGTTAAAGGGAAATAATCATGGGAAAGTTTCTGCTCCTCTTAAGTTTGTCTTTTGGGCTTGTAATTTCGGCGAGAGCCTTTGAAACAAAAGCTCCTCAAGTCTATTTGAAGGATTTAAATACGGGAGAAATCCTCCTCGAAAAACAAGCTAATGAAAAAATGGTGCCCTCGTCTATGTCAAAAATCATGACTGCTCATCTTGTTTTTGAGCGGCTTAAGAGCGGTGACATTAAGCTCGACGATACCCTTCATGTGAGTAAAGAAGCTTGGCAAAAGCAGGGATCCAAGATGTTTGTTCAGATTGATTCCAAAGTAAGTATTGAGGACTTGCTTCATGGTGTAGTCGTCCAATCTGGAAACGACGCCTGTATAGTTCTTGCTGAAGGGCTCGGGGGAACAGAAGCTGCTTTTGCAGAGGAAATGACAAAAAAGGCTCATGAGATGGGGGCTACCAATACAACTTTGCTTAATTCTACAGGCTGGCCTGATGAGGGGCACCTAACGACAGCAAAGGATCTTGCCATTATTGCAGAAAGGACCATTCGCGATTTTCCTAAAGAGTATGCCAAATACTATGCCCTTAAAGAATTTACCTATAACAAAATTAAACAAGGAAATCGTAATACTCTTCTTTATAAGGATATGGGTGCCGATGGGATGAAGACAGGTCATACAGATGCCGGCGGCTATGGAATCGTTGCTTCTGCAAAACAAGGAGATCGTCGCTTAATCTTAGTAATCAATGGTCTTCCGACCTCCAAGGATCGAGATCAGGAAGCAACGGCTCTTTTGAACTGGGGTTTCAATTTCTTTAAAAACTATAAGATTTTTGGGAAAGGCGATGTGGTTGACGTCGCCGATGTGTGGAGTGGAACAGAAAAATCTATTCCCCTTGTTGCTAGCCAGGATATTGTCTTCACCATTCCTCGCAGTCAAAGGAAGGATCTTCAGGTAAAAGTGATCTATAATTCTCCGATCGCAGCTCCTATTAAAGCCGGAGACCCAGTGGGAACAATCGAAGTTACAGTTCCAGGAAAAGGAGTTCATAAATTCCCTCTCCATGCGGGTAAAAATATCACAATGGCTGGTTTTTTTAACCGAATTAGCAATTCAATTCATTATCTTCTCTTGGGAAAACACAGTTCATGATGAAGCATAAAGCTCCTTTTATTACCTTTGAAGGGGGTGAAGGATCAGGAAAATCTACCCAAATTGAGATCCTCTACCGCAAGCTTTTGCTAGCTGAAATTGATGTGGTTTCTTATCGTGAACCCGGGGGGACAAACGGGGCCGAAGAAATTCGCCATTTACTTATGGAAGGCGAGGGCGATCGTTGGAATCCCATAACTGAAGCTCTCCTCATGAGTGCTGCCCGCGCCGATTTGGTTCAGAGGCATATTCTGCCCCAACTAGAGAAGGGCACATGGGTTTTGTGCGATCGCTTTACGGACTCAACCCTTGCTTACCAAGGCTATGGCCATGAACTGGGTTACGACCGTATCCAAGAGCTTAACCACTTTACGGTTGGAACACTTGTGCCGGATCTTACGTTTATTCTCGAAATAAATTCAGATGTAGGGTTAGAACGAACGGCTTTGCGAAAAACCGGGATCAATCGCTTTGAACGCTATGATGTTATGTTTCACCGTAAAGTTGCGGAAGGTTATGCTGAAATACTGAAAAAAAATCCTGACCGTTGCGTTGCTGTAAATGCTTTTTTGGACATTGATATGATTTCTAACTTCATTTATGATACAGTTAAACAACGCTTTAATATCTGATTTAATTCAATATTGATGAGTGAAATTATCTTAAAGAAGCGATTGTATCCAAAAATATCTTAATTTTAACATGGTGTGATATATGATTGATAATATTTCAAAGTTTAATTTAAAAATTTTTTCTCTTTTTATGGCGTCTCTTTTCCTTCTATCCTCTGCTGGGGCTATGGAAGGAGAAGATTCTAAGAAATCTTCTTTTCTCACGCCTTGCAAAAAGAACAATGATGGTGCAAAAGCTTTTTCATCAAAACGCCCTTCTTTTTCCATACCCCGTAAAAAAAAGAAAGAAGAGGGGCCTTTAAAGTGTTTTAATGAGCAAACTCCCCCTCCTTCTTCTCCTCGTCCTCGGGGAAGGGCAGAAACAAACATTATGGGTGTACAAATCATAAAAAACAAATTTGAAGCTTTATCAACAAATAATTTAGGACAGCATCCTGAAAAAAAGCCTGTCGCAACGTGTATTACACCGGGAAAAGTTGCAGAAAATCGCAAATATTTTGAAGTTCCAAGTCCATTGAACAAGAGAGAGTTTCGAAGAAGTGTATCTATGAGTGCCCTAGATTTTAATTTTGGAAAAAAGGAACCTGCAAATACTTCAATAATAGATGAGTCTGAGACTTCTTCACCATCACTACGCTCTCGACGTATTCTGTTCAGTAAGTGGTCTTCTCCTTTCTCTAAGAAAAGAAGAACGTCACCAACCTCACCAAAAGCCTCTGAAAGAGATGTTAGAAAGGGAAAAGAAAGGGAAACGGCGGAGAAGGAGGAAGAGAAGAAACCAAAAAAGCCTAGAAAAGAGAAATCCCAGAAGTTTACGAGAGATTGTGAGCTAGGTGCTCCGAGTGATCACGCCATAATGGCTCATAAAAAACGTCAAAAAGCGGATTCCCAACTCATCAAGCGAGTGGTCGATGGCGTTGACATGCTAACCCGTGTGGCCGAAAACATGGCAAATGATGGAGATATTGACGAAACAAAATTCAAGCGGGTTCTTAAACCAGACTCAGATACTGTAATAAAGGATACAATCAAAAACGTATTTCCTCTTATTGACAAAGAAACTCGTGATGAGGACCCAATTAAAACTGATGAGAATGTAAGAGGTGCTTTAAACCGAGAGAAAAACCTTTCAGCAGGTATTAAATGGGCGAGTGAACAATTAGAAGATTCTGGTGAGCTTAAATTTTTCGATACTAGACTAAAAGATGCTAAAAAAAAGAAGAAGAACCCAGATACTGCAAATGAAGAGAAATACCAAAATGGTTCATCTAAAATCAGGATTAATCACCCAGGGAGCGAAAGAAGATTGAACATTGGAAGGAATCGTGCAGAAACTGTGATTGGAAGTAAAGTTAGCCAAAATAATCGGGCTAGACCTCGAGCATTAACAGAATTACCTTCTTCTACTCAATCTAAACAGGACTAAGCTCAATTTGATCCCCATGACCGCTCATAGGCGTCAACTTAAGAAGAAACTTATTGAAAATACGGATAAAGTTTTTAAAACACCCACATTATCTGGATTGCTTCGCTCCGCTCGCAATGACGGGTGGGGGAGATCGTCATTGC
>JAKBAL010000060.1 GCA_021809225.1 Pseudomonadota bacterium
TCCATCCTGGGGCTTAGCAGAATGGTAAGACGTGATAAGCTGACGAAGGGATGTTTCTTCTAGCCACCTCGGGAAGTGGTGGCGCAAGGTGTTTTCTGCACTCAATGCCCCCTTCCCCGTAATGATCAATACGTTTTTAAATCGGCGTTCTTGAGCCTGAAGTAAAAATCTCTCTAAAGCCTCATAGGCGCTCGCAAGGCTCATTCCATGCATATCTAAGCGACTCTCAATCTTAACCTGACGAAGTTCTTTCCGACCGAAAGCTTGAAGTGGTACGGGAGGAAGAGGGCTTTTTACAATCCTTTTTGAAGGGACTTTTGGGGGTTGGTGTATTTTCGGTAAAAGCTGTTTCCCTGGCTTTGGAAGTGGTGGAGGAACCTTTTTGCGACTTGGCTTCACATCTTTCACGTTTATAAACCATAATCGCAAATCCTCAGGCGTCAACTTGTCCTTCATACGATCTCACGATGAAGCTTTTTAAGAGTTTCCTCACACACTCCCCAGGTTTTCCACTGACATCCTTCACACGCTTTGTGAAAAGCATCAATTGTCATCTTTTCTTTAAGTCGATCTTTGCCCATTTTCCATGTCACCACATCCCCAGGATAAAGGGATAAGATATGGCTATGGCGCCTATCTAAAGCACGGATTTTTTCTGTCGTCTTACATCCTCTTTCTTCTAAGTTAGGACATGCTCCACAAATCGAATCACCATCTGCAACAACTTCAATGGGAAGCTCTTCGTTGTCCCGAAGAGCTTCCACAATTTGAGCATAATTTTCAATAAATCCAGCCGAGTATCCCGCCCCCTGAAACCCAAGAGTACAGAGAAAATGGTGGGGTCGGAAGGAAAGCTTCATCCCCGCTTATAATGGCGAAGAATTTGTAAAGTTGTACACAAAAGGCCAGCTTTTATAATGCCGGGCAAGATGAAGGGAACAACTCCGCTCATAAAGGCATTTGAAAATCCTATGAGGTAGGACAACCACGTTACGCCACAAGAGAATAAAATGATCGTTCCCATTAAACAAAGAAGGGCATCAGAAATCCATGAATTCAGGGAAAATTTCTCTTTAAGCATTGCCATAAGATACGGCGAGATGACAAATCCTACCAAATATCCAAGGGTAGGGCCTGTAAAATGAGTAAGCCCACCCGCAAAGCCATTCAATACAGGAAAACCTGCAGCTGCTAATCCAAGCCAAATCATAAGGGACTCAAGAGCTCGGCGCGGAGTATAGGTCAAGCCAATCAACATAACCGCAACGGATTGCAAGGTAATCGGCACAGGCTTTAAGGGAATTTCAACTTGAGAAGCCGCAAAAAGGAGCATCACGCCCCCCAAAACGACCATGAGCTCATTTAAAGCAGTAGACTTTGATTTAATCGTTGAAAGAATTTGCATCTCTCTTCTCCTTTTTTCGTTGTCTGCCAGTCGATTCAGTTGCACGACTGGAGTGACACCCTGGCATAAGTTATTTAAGAGATCAACCCATACCAATCATTGTTAGGGACAAGGGCTATAAAAATAATCGCTAGTGGTACAATTCTTAAACAACTTAGTATATAAACCACGACCCTTGTCGTCATTGCGAAGCATCGAAGATGCTGAAGCAATCCAGAGCAACCGGTATTACATTGACCCTGGATTGCTTCTCTCCGCTCGCAATGACGATCCGGGGGTACGAATTATGACGGTTTGTTTAAGAATTGTACCACTAGGATCGGAGAGTTTTAAAGGATTGTGCTTGGTGGAGGGAGCAGGATTCGAACCTGCGTAGACGTACGTCGGCAGATTTACAGTCTGCTGCCTTTGACCGCTCGGCCATCCCTCCATACAAACACTTCTGAGGAAATAGGAGATTTGGCACCATCTGTCAATTGAGAATTGCGTTTATCATGTAAAAAATTAACTAGAGCATTCATAAAAAAAGGGTTACCTTCTGCTGAAGTATATTATTTTATGTGGAAAAATCTTATGAAAAAGAATTATTTATATTTTGCTACTCTATCCTTGTTTCTCCTTGGGCACACAGTTTTTGCTGAGAATGTTTCTATAGATATTGATACGAATGAAAGTCCTTATAAGGGGCAAGCCATAAAGTTGGTGGGAGGAATCGCCCGTGCGGGGAAAGAAGAGCCTGAAACTTTTGAAGTCAAAATACACTCTAAAGTCACTGATCAAGCAAATACAGAGCCTGAAGAATTTCCTTCATTTGACTCAAATAATATTACGAACATTCTCTTTCAATTATACAACGATGACGATGACCAAATCCAGAGTGAGTTACCTCCAACTCTTCTTGCTTCAACGTTTTTTGAGGCACAGGATTTGATTTTTACTTCTCTTTCGATTAAGATACTTCAATCTGAAATAGTCGTTACTCCCATTTTTAATAAATAAGGTAACCCGTCGGGGTCATCCTTGGCAAAAAAGCTTTGCCTTTGCGGAGATGAGGGTGACACAGTCCGGGTGAACTGGCGAGTAATTACAATGTTTTTTATGAAGTTATACCATTTTTAAGAAATAAGTAGCATAATTCTAAACCGTTTAATGTTCTGGATTGCTTCGCTCCGCTCGCAATGACGGGTAGAGAGGGGCGTCATTGCGAGGCCCGTAAGGGCCGCGGCAATCCAGTATTTTTAGAATGTTAGTTATTTATGATGAATGGTATTATTCTGGGTTTCTCTCGCCTCAGCGTAGCCAGGTTGGAGCTTGCGCCAACCCAGCCTTTAATTTGCAATAGCCAATTGAATAAAACCTAAAATTAGCGCCTTCTTATTCTAGGATGGGTAAGAGCTGGTCTCCTTGATTGAGAAACGCCACGCGTTGGAGTGGACCTGATAGCCCGCATAGGTTTGGAAATACCACGCGTTGGAGTAGGCCTAATAGTCCGCATAGGTTTTGAAATACCACGCCGCGTTGGAGCTGCACGAGAACGAACAGGTTTGGAAATGCCATGCCGCGTTGGAGTGGACCTGACTGTACGAACAGGTTTGGAAATGCCATGCCGCGTTGGAACGGCTTTAGGCTTCAGAGCGGCTTTGGGAGAAAGCTTCGGAGCGGCTTTGGGAGAAAGCTTCGGAGCAGCCTTAGGAGGAAGCTTCGGAGCGGCTTTGGGAGAAAGCTTCGGAGCAGCCTTAGGAGGAAGCTTCGGAGCTGCCTTAGCAGTAGGCTTCAAAGCAGCTTTATTTTTAGAAAGAGGTATAAAAATACCATTTGGAAGAATAACTTTGTTGCTAACTGAGGAAGTTTTAGATGTTCGAACAGTTTTCTTCGTTTTATGAAATGGCCCGAAAGAACTGCGTTTTTGAACTGTTTCATTCACTTTTTTGGTAAGTATTTGAGAAACCTTAGGTTTATCATTAAACAATACCAACTCACTTATAATAGGACCAAGCTTTGACACTGCATTCCGAAACTGAGGTTCCTCCATACTCATTAAAAGTGGGACCTTCTTCCAAACGATCCCCTGTGAACCAGAAACATTAGGCCCTTCATCTTGTGTCAGCTCAACTCCGGTAAGGCTACGCTTAATCTTGATACCTCTATCGAGCTCATATTCCCCTGTCCAAGGTTTTGTTGCCTTTCCTAAGGAAGAAAAACATAAAGCAGCAAAAACGAATAATAATAATTTTTTCATAAAACTCTCCTTTTTAATAAAAAGATACTTTCAATAATTCTTCTATGAAGATAACATGATTATGAGCATATACCTTTCCTAAGAAAAAATGAAGACATAAGATATCTTTTGTAAATAGCGCGTTACCGTTTCATTGACAACGTTTTTTTGCTAAGGATTAATAGCGGCAGGGCTGTGGCAAAAAATTTGTTCGCAGGGTTGCCCTTCTCAAATAATTCCCTTCTCTTTCAATTCCTCAATTTTCTCTGCTGACAAAACCTCTGAAAGAATTTCTTTCGTATGTTCCCCAAGGCGGGGAGGGCGCCTTTTATAAACAGGGGGCGACCCAGACAAGCAAAGAGGAGAAGCGACAGTTTTCAGATTTCCTTCCAAAACCCGAGCAATACCACGGACCTTCACTTGAGGATCTTGAAAGGCTTCTTCCAACGTATTAACGGGACCGACTGGAATTCCAATTTTATCTAATTTTTCAATCCAATAGGTTTTTGGATGAGCGCCCATAATCTTGTTCATTTCATCCAAGACTTCTTCCCGATGGTGCACACGAGTTTCATTATTCAGATAATGAGGGTGGGAAAGCAAATCTTTGCGCCCCACAAACTGACAAAACTTCTCAAATTGATTGTCAGTCCCAATGGCCACAATGACTAAACCATCTTGGGCCCGAAAGGCCCCGTAAGGAACGATATTGGGATGGCCATTCCCCACCCTCGGGGGGAGATTTCCATCTAAAAGATAAGATTGAGCAGCAAAGGACATAAGGGCAAGGGTTGAATCTAAAAGGGCCATGTCAATAAATTGCCCCTCCCCTGTTCGCATTCGCTGATAAAGGGCCGCAAGAATCCCGAGAGCGCTATACATTCCTGTTGAAACATCTGCAATGGAAATTCCTGCCCGTAAGGGAATCCCCTCGGGCTCTCCAATCAAGCTCATAAGTCCGGAAAGGCCTTGTATCTGAAAATCATAGCCGGGACGGTGAGCATAAGGCCCTGTTTGGCCAAAGCCTGTAAGGGAACAATAAATAATATCAGGCTTAAGTTTTTTAACGTCTTCATAGCCCAAACCATAACGAGCCAAAAATCCTGTTTTAAAGTTTTCAACAAAGACATCAGAATTTTTAATCAGTGCATGGGCAATTTCGAGCCCTTCTGGTTTTGTAAAATCAAGAGAAAGGGAACGTTTATTTCGATTGCAGCTTAAGTAATAAGCACTTTCTTTTGTGTTTTTTCCAGCCCCATCTTTCTCGAAAGGAGGCCCCCAGGATCGGGTCATATCCCCTATATGGGGTTGTTCGATCTTGATGACCTCCGCTCCTAAATCACCCAGTATTTGTGTACAAAAGGGACCCGCTAGAATGCGGGTCATATCAAATACATGAATGCCTTCGAGAGCTTTCAAGCTTATTTAACGCCGAGAAGTTCAACATCAAAGATGAGCGTCGCATTCGGAGGAATCGCTCCAGGAGCCCCCCGTGCGCCATACCCTAATGCAGCAGGGATAATGAGTTGACGCTTGCCGCCTATCTTCATGCTGCCCACACCTTCATCCCATCCTTGGATGACTTGACCTTCCCCTATTTGAAAGCTGAAGGGCTCACCCCGATCAACTGAGCTATCAAATTTTTTACCTTTTTCATTATTTTCCTCCAACCAGCCTGTATAATGAACAGTCACGGTTTGTCCTTTTTGAGGTGTTGCGCCCTCCCCTACCTTTATATCCTTGTAGGAAAGGCCCGAAGGGGTCTGAACAGCTTTCGCATGCTTTGCGCAAGCCGTTGCTAACACAGGAGTAGTGAAGGCTAAAAGGCCTACCATAAGAGATAATTTCATGAAACATTTTTCCTTTCTTGTTGTTGTTGTTCTTGTTGTTGATTTTTCACTTTAAACGCTTCCATAACTTTGACAAGTTCTTTTCGAATTCCAGGTTCAAAAGCTGAGTGACCTCCATCTGAAACAATACGATAATCTACCTCAGGCCATTTTTGTACCACATCATCCGCCGATACAATAGGACAGACGGCATCATATCGCCCATGAATAATAACTCCTGGAATGTGACGAATGCGATCGATTTTGTTTAAGAGATCATTCTCTGGTAAGAAAATATCATTCGTAAAATAATGCGCTTCCATACGGGCAAGCCCAAGCGCCAGATTATCTTTAGCAAATTCTGCCACGACTGCAGGGTTAGGATAAAGGGTTACCATGGCTCCTTCATAGCAACTCCATACCTTTGCAGCCGGCATATGGACAGCAGGATCAGGGTCTCTCAGAAGATTGTAATAGGCTTTAAGGATTGACTGCCAATCCTTCCGTTCTTCAGGTTTTAGAGGGGCAATTAACTTACGAAATTCTTCAGGAAAAAAGCTTTTTACTCCCCCTAAAAACCATTCAAATTCAGAGCGCCGACACAAAAAAATACCTCTAAAAATCAAGCCAAGACAAGGGCTTGGATGGGCTTCTGCATAAGCAATTCCAAGGGTTGATCCCCAAGAACCTCCGAAAACATACCAGCGCTGAACCCCTAAATGGGCACGAAGTTTCTCTAAATCAGTAATTAAGTGGAGAGTTGTATTATCTTTGAGTTCTCCAAATGGAAGGGATTTCCCCGCTCCACGTTGATCATATAAGATAATACGGTAATAAGATGGGTCAAAAAACCGACGGTTAGAGGGCGAAGATCCAGCACCCGGACCACCATGAATGACAACAACAGGAATTCCGTTAGGGTTACCAGATTCCTCCCAAAACATTTGGTGGAGGCCATCTAAATTCAAGTGCCCAGTTTGATAGGGTTCAATGGGAGGATATAATTCGTCTCTCACAAAATCTCCGAAAAAATATCTATAATAAACGACTTATTTACGCGCCGCTTTCACAATGGTCAAGGCCAAGTTTTATTTTAATTTCCTCAATCAGCCGATTTATATCTTCATCTGAGAGACACGAGAGAGAAACTTTATTTCCCTTTTTAAGCGAAAAAAGACCGTATTCTCGTCCCAAAAGCTCCTTTGCCTTTAAAGCCGCCGCAAAATTTTTATTGGCAATAGCCATTGTATAAATGCATTCCAGATCTTTTATAAGATCAGCTGCAGAATTTTTTTCATCATTCATTGAATTGTCCGCCTTATTTTTTATTTTCATTTTTCCATAGGCCTCATCGAAAGACAATTTTCTGAATTAGCCGTTTAGCTTCTCTTAGTTTTATAAATTTATACGCTAAAAAACGTTGACGAAATCACAGGATTGTAAGAGTTTTAATGTATGATCTCCAAAAAAAAGTCTTAATCCATGAAATCTTTCTTTATATTTTTTTTTCTTAGCTTAAATCTTAGTTCTCTTGAAAAAACTTTTGCAACTCCTGATAAGTCAAATCAGGGGGCCTGGTCGGGGTATTTTCAATCACAAAAGAATGCTCAGCCCCATGATCTTGTCACAAAAGCTTTTAAGCTTATAGAAAAGAAAAAAAACGTAATCGTTATTGACCTTGGGACGGGAAACGGAAAAGACATCTCAGATATTCTTAAGGCTGGCGCCATTGTTTATGCTTATGATGCAGATCCAGGATCTACAGAAATCATTCACAAACGATTTAAATCTTATGTAAAAAACAAAAAGTTACTTACCCATCAAATCCTTTTTGAAGAAATAACGTCCTTACCCAAAGCGGATATGATTATTTTCGTGAATTCCCTTCCTTTTATGAAAAAAGAAAAACTGTTGGGTTTCTGGAAGATCATCCAGGATGCTCTCAATCCAAATGGCATTTTCATCGGAACTTTTTTTGGCGAAAAGCATTACGCGAAGCGTGATCCTAGCCGACCAGAGATATTTAGAGTTTCCCGTGAAGAAGTTTTCAACCTTTTTACAAATTTTCAAATCTTAAATTTTTACGAAGAGATCGAATATGATGAAGACTCCTCAAAATCCTGGAAAACAGATCAATTCCATCATGTCTATAAAGTGATTGCAAGAAAGAAGCCCTAGAGAAAGACTCGCAGAAGACTCAACAAACGGAGACAATAAATGCCAAATTTTCTAACCCTTGATGATCTTGATGCCCGCGGCAAACGCGTGCTCGTTCGTCTTGATCTTAATCTTCCTCTTCAAAATGGTCGCATCACCGATCTTACGCGTCTTGAACGGTCACTCCCAACCCTTAAAGAACTCATCACGCAAGGGGCTAAAGTGATTATCTTGGCTCATCTTGGCCGTCCAAAGGGAGAAGACAAATCTTTCTCCCTGGCCCCTATTGCCAACGCTTTAGCAAAATCAATGGCCCCCATACCTGTTCACTTTTGTCATGCTGCCCATGGCCCTATCGTACAGGAAGCTATTCATACCCTTAAGGCAGGAGAGATCCTCCTTCTTGAAAACATTCGCTTTGTAGAGGGGGAAGAAAAAAACGACCCAGCCTTTAGTCGCGAGATAGCAACCTGGGGGGACACTTATGTCAATGATGCCTTCTCAGCCGCTCACAGAGCACACGCCTCTACGACGGGCATCGCCCATCTCCTTCCTGCCTATGCTGGGCGCTTGATGGAGGAAGAGCTTAGCGCTCTTCAAAGCGCTTTAGACCACCCCAAGCGTCCCCTCATGGCTATTGTAGGAGGAGCAAAAGTTTCCACAAAACTTCCCCTTCTCGAAAATCTTCTTCCGAAGGTAGATATTTTGGTCATTGGGGGAGCCATGGCAAACACCTTTTTAGCGGCGCAGGGACAGGATGTAGGAGCGTCTCTCTATGAGCCAGACCTTCTGGAAACGGCACACAGTCTGCTTGCAAAAGCGCGTGAGATTATTTTACCCCAAGATGTGGTGATGGCTCGAAGTTTTGAAGATAAAGGAAGCGTAAAAACCTGCCTTATCTCTGAAGTTAAAAAAGATGAAAAAATCTTTGATGTAGGCCCTCTAACATGTCAACACATCCTTGAGAAAATGAAGACCTGCCATACCCTTCTCTGGAATGGTCCTTTGGGGGTCTTTGAAACTCCTCCCTTTGATAAGGGGACCACATCCGTTGCAAAAGACGCTGCCCGTCTCACACGAGAAGGAGCCCTTCTTTCCGTTGCCGGGGGGGGAGATACGGTTTCCGCTCTCACCCATGCAGGCACCCTGAATGATTTTACCTATGTTTCAACTGCGGGGGGAGCT
>JAKBAL010000061.1 GCA_021809225.1 Pseudomonadota bacterium
ATCTTGACGCCCTCCCGTGATGACAAGGCCATCAATGAGAGAGAGGTAATCGCTGATAAGGTTTAAGTCATGGGCGAGAGGGAAGGGAATGCCGCCTGCGTTTGCGATGGATGAACAATAGTTCTCGCGCAACGCATACCAAGGGTATTCTGTATAGCCGCCAGCTTCTTCTGCATCTAATGTGATACCGATAAGAGGTTTCTTAATCATTACAATCCTATAAAATATTGGGTTTTTGAATAAACCCTTTCTTTCCCTTTTAAAAAGAGTAAAATAATAAACCAGTTTATGTTTCTAAAGGGTTAAAAATGCAAGATCTCTTTCCGCTCATTCAAACATCTACAGCTTGGCCCTTTGAAGAAGCACGCAAAATTTTGCATCGCCTTGATGGCAAATTGCCTTCAAAGGGCTATGTTTTATTTGAAACAGGGTATGGACCGTCAGGGCTCCCTCATATTGGTACTTTCGGAGAAGTCGTGCGCACGACGATGGTTCAGCAAGCCTTTACTCTTCTTTCCGATATTCCCACAAAATTGTATGCAATTTCTGATGATATGGATGGAATGCGAAAGATCCCCGACAATATTCCAAACCCTGATATGATGCGTCTGCATCTTGGCAAACCTTTAACACGTATTCCTGATCCTTTTGGCACACATGAAAGCTTTGGTCACCATAACAATGCCCGTCTCAGAGCATTTTTGGATGCTTTTGGCTTTCAATATGAATTTATGAGCTCTTCTGATTGTTATTCTTCAGGTCGATTTGATCCGATGCTTCGTGCTGTTCTCACCCATTACGATGAAATCATGAATGTCATTTTGCCAACTCTAAGAGCAGAGAGACGGGCAACTTATAGTCCTTTTTTGCCTGTTTGTGAGGAAACGGGTCATGTTTTACAAGTGCCCATTGTCGAACGAAATGAAGAAGCAGGAACCATTACGTATCAACGTGAAGATGGAAAGCGAATTGAAACAATCGTCACGGGGGGGCATTGTAAACTTCAGTGGAAGGTGGATTGGGGAATGCGCTGGGCTGCCTTTGACGTTGATTACGAAATGTCAGGCAAGGATCATATTGAAACTGTCAGATTATCAAGCCAAGTGTGTAAAATTTTGGGTTGTCAGCCCCCTGAAGGGTTTAACTATGAACTTTTCTTGGATGCAGATGGGACAAAGATTTCAAAATCAAAAGGGAACGGTCTTACGATTGAAGAATGGTTACGCTACGCGCCTAAGGAAAGCTTAGCCTATTTTATGTATCAATCTCCGCGCAAAGCAAAGCGCCTTTACTTTGATGTCATTCCTCGAGCTGTTGATGAATATTTAAGCTTTCTTGAAAAATTTCCAGAGCAATCTCTTGATCAAAAGCTTAATAATCCCGTTTGGCATGTCCATAATGGCAAGCCACCTCGGGAAGAGCTTCCCTTAAGCTTCGGAATTTTGCTTAATTTGGCCAGTGTCTGTAATACGGAGGATAAAAATGTCCTGTGGGGATTTATTAGCCGGTATGCCCCCAATGCAAGTCCTGAAACCATGCCAATGGTGGATCATCTCGTTAACTATGCCATTGCTTATTACCGAGATTTCGTCAAGCCTCATAAACATTATCGTGCTCCTACAACGGAAGAAAGGAAAGCCCTGACAGATCTAGCACAAAGTCTTTCCGGACTCTCAAAAGATCCCGAGAGCATTCAAACGGAGGTTTTTGAGGTGGGAAAACGCCATAACTATACAAATTTACGGGAATGGTTTAAAGCGCTTTATCAAATCTTGCTTGGACAAGATGAAGGTCCTCGGATGGGTTCGTTTATAGCTCTTTATGGTCTTCAAGAAACTGTAGATTTAATTCAAAAGGCATTAAAGAAAGACTGAGGAGCTGCCCTCTATGTCCAGTTATGATGTTTCTTGGCTTACGGCTCTTCTGCGCGGATTTCTTCGGCAGTGTCCGCATTGTGGAGAAGGACACTTATTCCAAGGCTATTTAACACCCCAAGAAAAATGTGCAGTCTGCGGCTTAAACTTTAACCAGTTAAATGCAGATGATGGACCAGCCTATATCACGATGGGACTCGTGTGTCTTTTTATTGTTCCCTTCTTTTTTATCACCCAAGCTCTTTATGAGCCTTCTTTAGGCCTAGCGCTTATGGTTAGTTTGCCTTTAACGCTGGTGATTATTCTCGGCCTTCTGCCCTTAATCAAGGGAGCCTTTATGGCAGCGTTATGGAAGAGTAAAAATGACAAGTAGACAGTGTAGGTTCGCTTTTAAGTTTTTTTATAATCCTTATCGCCAAATTGGCCAAATTCTTTAAGTTCCTAGAACAAAAGCTTAGGCGTTGCCTGATATTTTTAATCCCCATTTTCAATGGGATTTATGGAACAAATAGAAAATCAATAAAAAAAGCTTGCAAAATCTATCTTAATAGTTAACCATATAAGAGAAAGAGGACCTCTTTCGAATCCAATGCTAATCTATTCCTTTAAAGGAATGTGAGTGTAAACATCAACATAGAAGATAGTTATGAAACAAGCTGGTTATTCCAAGCGGCCCCCGAGCCGTTCTTCTGAGCGCCATAGGCAACATCACAAATCATCAAATGGAGATTTCAACGATGGGAAGAGCCGTGGCAATCCTCAACAATCTGTCGAAAGATATCTTACTCTTGCACGCGATGCAGCCTCATCAGGAGATCCTATATCTGCCGAAAATTATTACCAGTACGCGGATCACTATTATCGTCTAGCTCTAGCTAGTCGCATTTCTCGTGCTCCCCGTCCTGAAAAATTTGGTGAAGAGAAAGCCCCCGCTTCACTCCCTATAGAAAACACTCCTGAACCCATTGGAACAATGAACAGTTAATGACCAAGGTCATCTTTATTGACTTGTGAGACATTTTAAGAATGATGAGCATTTAGGCTGGAATTATCTCAAAGGAACGTTAAGTGATATGATCAACGCAACCCTTTCAGGCATTGGTCACAGCTTCACACTTCTTCTCCGTCGAATTAGGGAATTTTTGTTATTTTATACATGATTTTTGCAAGAGATTCTTAAATATGGCTTCTTAACAATCGACTAAAAAAACACACGAACATTACCCACACCACATTCTGTTCATCCTCATACCTCTACCCTAGAGATTCGGAGACGCTAATGATGACCTTCATCATGGAGTTCTTCTAAACGACGACTCCTGCTTAAATACGTATACACAACTGGAATTACAAAAAGGGTAAACAGAGTCCCAACACTCATTCCTCCAACAATCACAAGACCAATCTGTTCTCGTGTTTCTGCACCCGCACCGCTCGAATAAGCCAATGGCACAGCCCCAAAAACCATTGCAAAAGTAGTCATGAGAATAGGTCTTAACCGCAAGCGTGAAGCTTCAATCACAGCTTCGTATGCGGATTTTCCATCTTGCTGCAATTTGTTGGCAAAATCAACAATAAGAATTCCATGTTTAGTAATCAATCCTATCAAAGTAACAAGTCCAATTTGACTATAAATATTTAAAGTTCCATTCGGCACTACCCATAAGGTAAAGACAGCCCCTGCTAAAGACAATGGCACACTCAGAATAATAATAAAAGGATCAATAAAGCTTTCAAATTGTGCAGCCATCACTAAAAATATAAAGGCAATAGCCAGCCCAAAAATGAGATAAATTGTATAGGTTTCTTTTAAGAAATCCCTAGTTTCTCCCGAAACTGTCGTCTGGTATCCATCGGGCAGAATTTTAGTTGCAATCCCCTTGATATCATTAAGAACCTGCCCTAAACCATATCCTTCTTTTAAAGTTGCATCCAACGTTGCAGAGCGCATGCCATCAAAGTGGTAAATTTCTGGGGTTGTGGTTACGGCCACTATTTTCACAATATCAGAAAGAGGAACGATCGTTTCTTTTCCTGCTCTTGAACCTCGCACTGTCATATCCAATACATCTTGCGCCGACCTACGGAATTTTTCACCCACCCAAACACGCACAGGGTATTGTTTGTTTTCCCTTTCAAAGGTTGTCGAACGACGCCCGCCAATTAATGTATCCAAAGTCTGAGCAATAACATCTGGTTCAACACCTAAGGTGGACGCTTTTTCAGCATCTACTTGCACCTTATAATCTTGACCAGGCTGCCCCGTATCAGGTTGGACTCTATCAATTCCAGGATGCTGGAGCATCACTTTCCAAATTTTTTCCATTTGCTGCACTAAATCTTCGTATGAGCGCGTCGTTTGAATCACAAAGGACAGATCATACCCACTTCCTCCTCCAATTGCCGAACGACTTCGACATCGTGACTTCACCTCAAGACCAATAATTTTATCAAGTTCAGGTGCTATCGCCTTCTGAATATCACTACAACTTCTGGTTCTGTTTTCCCACAACGTCATCGTATTCTGTGACTGAGTATAATCACTCACCTGAACAATGGTCATTCGTTTAGTAAGCTCTGGAACCGCAGCAAGCACTTGATCCATCTGCAGAGCATATCTTTCAATATAGTTTAAATTTCTTCCATAGGGAGGAAGCGCTGTAGCTATGAGAACACCTTGATCTTCAGCAGGTGTCAGCTCACGCCTCAATTGAAATACCGCAAGATATAGGCCGATTAAAGCAACAACAAGACCACCTATAGCAACCCATAATCGTTTGTGTAAAATGCGTGTTAAAAGGTTGCCATATCCCTGATCTAGTTTATCTAGCCATTGACCCATTTTATCTGAAAAAGCTTGATAAGCTCGAGAAAACCTATTATTTGCATGTGTTTCATGATCATGCGAAACAAGCAATTGAGCACACATCATCGGCGTTAAGGTTAAGGCTACAAATCCTGAAATAAGCACTGCCCCTACAAGAGTCATGGCAAATTCAGTAAACAGCTTTCCGGTTATTCCACTTGAAAGGGCAACAGGAGCATAAACAGCAGCCAATGTTAGTGTCATAGCAATAACAGCAAAACTAATTTCTTTTGCCCCGCGAATTGCGGCCGCCTTTGGTTTCATTCCCTCTTCGATATAGCGATAAATATTTTCAAGCACAACAATAGCATCATCCACAACAAGACCAATAGCCAAGACAAGTGCAAGGAGGGTCAAGATGTTAATTGTAAATCCAAGAACAAACATTAATGCAAAGGCACCAATTAAAGAGACGGGAATCGTCACAAGAGGGATCAGAGAAGCCCGTATCGATCTTAAAAAGAAAAAGACAACAAAAATCACAAGAAAAATGGCTTCCCAAATGGTTCGATAAACATGTTCAATAGATTTTTGAATAAAGACTGTTTGATCTGAAGAAATTTCAATATATGTTCCAGAGGGGAGACGCTCCCTAATTTGCGCAACTTTTTCTTCAATCCCTTTCTTAACAAGTAAAGGATTAGCAACCGATTTTTTAACAATTCCAATACTTACTGCATTTTTGTCATTATAACGTGAAGAAAAACGTTTATCCTCCGAGTCAAGTTTAGCATATCCCACATCCTTCAAACGAATAATGCGACCTTCTCGTTCTGCAATAATCATTGCATTGAATTGATTTGACGTTGTCAGAGGAACCGTTGTCGTGACCGTAAATTCTCGTTCTTCCCCTGAAATACGTCCTGCTGGCTTAATTATATTTTGTCGTTTTAAAGCTGCAGCTACATCTGTTGCTGTAATTTTATATGCATTGAGTCGAACAGGATCTAAGACGAGGTGCATTTCTAAATTGCCCCCTCCCATAACTTCCACACTCGCAACACCTTTAATTGTTTCAAGTTCACTTTCTAAAAATCTATGAGCATAGTCAGCCAACTCAGTGACATCCTTTTTATCACTATATAGCGAGAGATAAATTAAAGGTGCAGCGTCAGCATCAGCTTTTGTAATCAAAGGGTCTTGAGCATCATCAGGAAGTTGATTTCTCACCTTTTGCAGGCGATCACGAACATCGGCTGCAGCAAGGTCAATATTACGATCTACCTTAAAATTTAACTTAATACTACTGTTTTCCGTATCACTTCTTGAGGTCATGTAATCAAGACCTTCAATTCCTCCTAAGGCTTCCTCCAAAGGTCGTGTTAACTGAGCTTCAATAATTTGAGGACTTGCTCCCTCAAGAGACGTTCTAACAGTAATAATGGGCTTATCAACTTCAGGAAATTGCCTCAGTGTCAAACGCGTGTAGGAAACACCCCCAATCATTAAAATAATAACGGTCATAACAGTTGATAAAACGGGACGACGTATGAGAAGTTCTATAAATTTCATTCTGCCTCTTCTTGCCCTTCAGTCTCATTAACAATCGTAACTTCTTCTCCATCATGTACTTTGAATTGACCCGCAGTGATCACCCAATCACCTGCTTTGACGCCATGACTAATTTCGACTTCATTCCCTTCTCTCATTCCTGTACTTACTACCGATTTAAAAGCTGTATTATCCACGACAAGCATGACAGACTCTTCATCACCCTCTCGCTCAACAGCTATTTCCGGTATTAAAACAGCATCTTCAATTCTCCCTGCCAAAACCGTAACACGGGCAAACTCTCCCGGACGATAAGCCAACTCTTTATTTGGCATTTGAGCACGAATAATTACAGTCCTTGTGGCCTCATCAATTTTGGGATCGATAGCTTTAACCACTGCTGGCACGGGCAAGGGATCAAAATCCTCAATCGTTACATCAACCTCATCCTTTGGATGCACAAAGGGCAAATAAGACTCTGGAATGTGGAAATCCACATTAATGGGATCTAAATCTACAATGTTTACAAGTTCAACAGACTCTGAAACAAAAGCACCTACACTTACAGTACTTAATCCCATAACACCATCAAACGGCGCTTTTATGACTGTATTATCAAGACGGATTTTTGCTTCTGCTAAAACAGCTTCGGCGACTTGAACCTCAGCCAATGTTCTATCTCGCTGCTGGAGAGTCCCGAATTTTTTCTCCAAAAGTTTAATTGCTCGACTGTGTTCTTCTTTGTTTAAGGCAAGGTGTGCTTCAGCTTCTTTAACTTTTGCTACATAAATTGCATCGTCAATCTTATAAAGAGGATCTCCTGCTTTCACATTTTCTCCATCTTGGAAAAATATTTTTACAATCTTTCCGCTAACCTCTGGACGTAAAAGAACCGATTGGATGGCAGAAAGGCTTCCAACTGTCGTAATACGCCTTAGAATAGAACCACTTTTAGCTCTAACCGCTTCAACAAGTTTAGGTTCTTTGATTACACTATCAGGTAAGACCTTTTCCTTTTTTAGCCAAAGGACAATGCCAAGACCTATTGCACATATGATGATCGCGATTATAATTTTTGTATACGTTCTCATTTGGTATATCTCTGTCTAAAATAAGCTTAAAATTTTAATATATATGTTTTATATTCATACCCTACCAGATAAGACCTTAACAAGATGCTAAAATATTACAAGGATACAAAAAATGCATATGAACTCTTCTCTCCGTCTTGCTGAACTTCTTACCTCTCGTATTTGCCATGATCTCGTTACACCTGTTGGAGCTATTAATACAGGTTTAGAACTTTTTCAAGAAACGCCTCCTGATCACTTGATGGAATCCGAAGAAATTTTAAGTTTAATTCTTCATAGTGCTCAAGCCGCTTCTGCGCGTCTTCGCTTTTTTAGAATTGCCTTCGGAAGCAATGGGGGGATGTTTTCTCTTGGAGAAGCCCAAAAGTTTATTGATGATTATTTTGTCCGGAGTAAGATGGTGTTCAATTGGCAAGACTCATTTCAAAAGGATTTAGCCATTGAAGGGTGGGGACGTCTTCTGCTTAACACTGTTTTATGGATGAGTGAATGTGCTCCCAGGGGAGGAATCTTACATATTGCAACTCCCACAGAAGATCAGCCTTCTCTTTCTCTTTGTCTAAAAGCCACTTCGATCATCCTTCATCAAGGGACTATTGAGGCCCTAGAGGGTAATGCTTCTCTTCAAGAACTAACGCCCCGCTCTGTTCCTTGTTATTTAATCCATTGTCTTGTTAAAGAACACAATAGAAAAATAATTCTTCAACAAAAATCTTCACCCTCGGAACTTTTTTTGGAAATAAAATAAAGGAGAAAAAAATCTGTAGTTATTCTTAAACGAATAAAAAAAACTTTAAAATTTTGCAATGAATGTATTTAAAACTTTCATTTTTAACTGCCTTCTTCGCGAGAATAACCATGAATTTAAAAATAAGCCATTGTATTGTATATAATTAATAAAAATTAAATTTCCTGTATTTCCCATAATTTCTTATATAGGCTATCTTTACTATGAATTAATTTATCGTGAGTTCCTTCTTCAATAATTATTCCTTTATTCAGTACAATAATCCGATCCATATGCTTTAATGTCGATAAGCGATGAGCGATAGCAATTACTGTTTTCCTTTTATCTTCAATAAGAAAATTAAGGCTGTCCTGAATAAATTGTTCTGTTTGACTATCAAGAGAAGAAGTGGCTTCATCAAGAATAAGGATCGGTGCATCTTTCAAGATCGCTCTAGCGATGGCTACTCTTTGTCTTTGCCCTCCGGATAATTTTATGCCTCTCTCCCCTACATAAGAATGATATTGCTCGGGCAATGTAATGATAAATTCATGAAGATGGGCGCGTCTACTGGCTTCAATGACTTCTTCATCCGTTGCTGATGGCTTGCCATATCTGATATTTTCCATCAAAGTTCTGTGAAATAACAAAGTATCCTGTGGGATAACAGCAATATTTTCCCTCAACGAATCCTGAGTCACGTCAGTAATATCTT
>JAKBAL010000062.1 GCA_021809225.1 Pseudomonadota bacterium
TAAGAAGCATGTCTTGGAAGTAGGTGAAGAAGCGAAACTGATGGTGGGGCGAACACCTGGAAATATCAAAGCTATTCGCCCGTTGAGGGAAGGTGTTATTGCTGACTTTGAAGTTGCGGAAGAAATGATCAAATACTTCATGCAAAAAGTTCATAAGCGGCGCAGTTTTATTAGCCCTCGCGTCATTATTTGTGTGCCCTCTGGTTCAACCGCCGTTGAAAGACGAGCTATTCAGGAATCAGCGGAAAGCGCGGGCGCGCGGAGTGTTTATTTAATTGAAGAGCCTATGGCTGCAGCTATTGGAGCGGGTTTACCCGTAACAGAACCTACTGGATCGATGGTTGTGGATATTGGGGGAGGAACGACAGAGGTTGCTGTTTTATCTCTTGGCGGGATTGTATATGCCCGTTCCGTCCGCATTGGGGGCGATAAAATGGATGAAGCCATCATAAGTTTCATTCGTCGTCAACATAACCTTTTGATTGGAGAGGCGAGTGCGGAGCGCATTAAAAAAGGCATCGGCTCTGCCTCACTTCCTCAAGGAGGTGGGGATGGTCGCACAATGGAAATTAAGGGCCGAGATCTTCTGCATGGGATTCCTAAGGAAATTATAATGACAGAAAAGCAAATTGCTGAAAGTCTCGCCGAACCTGTTGCGGCTATTGTGGAAGGGGTAAAACTAGCTTTAGAAAATACGGCACCTGAGCTTGCCGCCGATATTGTAGATCGCGGTATTGTCTTGACCGGTGGCGGTTCTCTCCTCGCAAACCTTGATATCGTTCTTCGGGAAGCAACGGGCCTTCCTGTGATAGTCGCAGAAGATGCCTTAACATGTGTTGCCTTAGGGACGGGAAAAGCTCTTGACATGATGAATCATCACAAAAACGTTTTAATCAGTGTTTAGGGGGTTGAAGGTGTGGTCCTTTTTGTTCGCCATAAAAAAACCGGGCCTTTAAAGCCTACAGCAAACCCTTATCCCTCTCGTTTTCAAAGATGGCGTCATAGTCTAGGTGTAACTTTTATTTTGATTGTGCTTGTGGGGGGAAGCCTCCGGTTTTATCAACCTTTTTATGATGTCTTTCAACAGGGGCTTTTTGAGGGGACGGCCTTGGTCCAAGGAATCTTCCTTCATCCCTTTCGTGAAACCCAAGCTCTTCTTAAAGACACCCACACATTCGTGCATCTGAAAGAAGAGCATGCTCGCCTCAAAGTTGAAAATGAAGCTTTAAAATGGCAACTCCAAGCCCTAGCTCCCCTTCAACATGAAAATGCTATTTTAAGGAAAAATTTGCATGCACCCTCTTTTGAAGAATATGGCCACCTCACGGTCCGTATCCTTTCAAGCCCCTATGATGGGCTTCACCATTTTTTCTTGATTGGAGCAGGTGAAAGAGAAAACCTTGAAAAAGATCAAGCTGTGGTCGTGCCTGAAGGGGTCGTTGGACGTCTTGAAAAGGTTGGAAGATATGTATCTCGGGTTCTACTCCTCAATGACACGAGTTCCCGAATTCCTGTGATGACATCGGCTTCAGAACAAAAAGCCATTTTAGCAGGTGATGGAAGTTTCTTTCCAACGCTTGTGTATGTTCAGGATATTCGAAAAATTCAACGAGGCGAAAAAGTCGTGACCTCTGGCTTTGGAGGGATTTTCCCTCCTGGCTTATCTGTGGGCCACGTTGATCAAATCATTAATGGTAAGATTAGAGTTAGGCCCAATGTGCCCTTTCAAAATCTTGAATGGGTTCATATCCTGCAGGTTAATTCTGAGGGATTTCTTGAAGAACTCGAGACGGCATTGGAGGGGGAATGAAATCCCTTCTTTTTTTCCTTAAGGCTTTTCCTTCTTTAAGTGTTCTTTTTCTTCTTATGGGAGGTTGCTCCTCCACGATTGGAGGTTATTCGCTTCTACCGTCTTTTTTTCTTATTCCTGTTTATTATTGGCTTGTTTTTCGTCCTGATTGGCTCCCTTTATGGAGTCTTTTTGGAATAGGGCTTTTTTATGATGCTCTTATGGGGTATGAACTTGGGTTTTCCTCCCTCCTTCTCATGGGAAGTAGTTTCTTGGGGCAATATACTCGTCCCCTTTTAAATCCTCATCGGTTTCTTTTGATTTGGGGTGCATTTGGCATTTATAGCCTGGGATATATCTTTGTTTTTGGATTTTTTATCTCAGGAGGGCTGCCCCTTTTGGTCTCATGGATGTATGGAGTCATTTTATATCCTCTTATAGCATGGCTTCTTAGCCATCTTCATTTGCGGTTACAATCTTATGGTTGAAAAAGAAAATTCCCCATTTCTGAGTCGAATCCTTTTTTTGGGACTTCTTCAGCTCGCGCTCATCATTATTCTTTTAGGGCGGATGTATTATCTCCAGATTTTTGAGGGCTCTTACTATCATTTGTTGGCAGAAGGCAACCGAATAGCAACCCGGCCTCTTCTGCCTATGAGGGGGCAAATTTATGATCGAAAGGGGGTTCCTCTCGCTCAAAATGAAACCAGTTTTCGAGTTCTCTTACTAACAGATAAAAGAGATGAGATTGAGGAAACCCTTGAGTACCTCTCAGGTTTAATCACTCTATCATCGGAAGAGAAAGAAGAAGCGCTAAAAATAGTACGAAAAAAGCGGGGCTTGGACTCGGTGATTATTAAGGATAACTTGATGTGGAGAGAGGTTTCAGCAATTGAGCTTCATTCAGCCGACTTGCCCGGCATTTCAGTTGAAGTAGGATCTGTACGTAAGTATCCTGAAAGTCTTCGAGGGGCTCATCTTCTAGGCTATGTTGCTTCACCTTCTGAAAAAGAACAAGAAAAAGACCCCATGCTTTCTATTCCTGGCCTTAAGATGGGAAAGGTGGGTCTTGAAAAATGCTACGATAATCGTTTGCGTGGAATTCCAGGACATAGTGCCTTTGAGGTGAACGCAAGACGTAAAGTCGTTCGTGAGCTTAAGCAAGTCGCAAGTGTTTCAGGGGAGGATGTTCATTTAACAATTGACGGTGGACTTCAGGCTTATGCCCAAGAGCGTTTATCTGTTTATGAGAGCGCCTCTGCGGTTGTAATCGATATTCAAAATGGAGATATCCTGGCGCTTGTCTCTAGCCCTTCTTTTGATCCTAATCTTTTCCCCAAAGGAATTAGTCACAAAGACTGGCATGAACTTCGAGATAATCCTTATATGCCGCTCACCAATAAAGCCGTTTCAGGACTTTTTCCACCAGGATCCACCGTTAAACTTTTTGTGGCCCTTGCAGCTCTTCAATCCGGTGTCATTGATAAAGAATCAACAGTTTATTGTCCGGGTTATATTTACGTTGGTAATCATAAGTTTCATTGTTGGCACAAACAAGGACATGGAACTGTAACCCTTTCTCGAGCACTTGCAGAATCCTGTGATGTCTTTTTTTATGAAATTGCAAAAAAGGTGGGAGTCGAGCGTCTTGCTGCTCTTTTTGGGGATGTTGGGCTTGGAGGTGGAGGGCTAGAAGGCTTTCCTCACAGCAAAAAAGGCCTTGTCCCTAACAAGAAATGGAAAGAGAACGTAAAACATTCCAAGTGGACAGTGAGTGACACAATCCAAATGAGTATTGGGCAGGGGTATATGCTCACAACACCTTTAGAATTGGCGGTTGCGATCGCGCGTCTTGTGGGCGGGGGAACGCGACTTATTCCTCGATTGGAAGGTCAAGGCCCTCTCTCTTTTCCAAACATAGGATATGATGAAAAACACATTAAAACACTTCTCGACGTTATGGATGCAACCTGCAATGCCCCTTCAGGAACGGCCTTTCCATGGCGCATCCCAATTGAAAGAATGAAAATGGGAGGCAAAACAGGAACAAGTCAAGTCCGCCGTATTACAATGGAACAACGGAAAGCAGGACTTACAAAAACTTACCATTTGCCCTGGAAGTATCGAGAACATGGCTTTTTTGTGGGCTATGCCCCTGTCCATGCTCCTCGTTATGCCATAGCTGTTATTGTTGAACATGCAGGGGGGGCTGGCCCCGCTGTTCAGGCGGCACGAGATATTTTGCTGAAAGCGCAACTCCTTGAAAAGGAAAGCACCTGATGACAACCGATGTTATTCCCTCACTTTTTCAAAAACTTGCTCGCTTGAACTGGGGAATCTTTTTCTTGATTCTTCTGATTTCTGCAATGGGTTGGGGTCTCTTGATTTCTGCAGCAGGGGGAGATATCCATCCTTGGGCCTTCAAGCAAATGATTCGTTTTAGTGTAGGGATCTTGATTATGTTCTCTATTGCACTCATCGATTTGAGGTGGTGGCTCCATTTTTCTTATATCTTTTATGGACTTTCTCTTGTGCTTTTATGTTGTGTGGAATTCCTAGGGTTTATGGGGAAGGGAGCCGAACGCTGGATTGACCTCTATGTTATTCAACTTCAACCATCAGAACTCATGAAAATTGCTTTGGTAATGGCTCTTGCAAGGTACTTTCATAGTCAGTCTTTTCCCATTTCCTTTCACAAACTTCTTTTCCCTTTTTTCTTAATTATGATCCCGATGATTTTGGTTCTGCGACAACCAGACCTAGGCACAGCTATGATTTTATTAATGGTCGGAGGAGCCCTCTTCTTCTTGGCTGGGGTTTCCTTGTGGATCTTCGGAGCAGTCTTGATCGGAGCAAGTGCGAGTATCCCTATCTTGTGGGGTTTCCTTCATGACTATCAAAGAGATCGAATTTTTATGTTTTTTGATCCGAGCAAAGATTCACTTGGTGCTGGTTATCATATCACTCAATCTAAAATCGCTCTTGGATCAGGGGGTCTTTGGGGAAAAGGATACATGCAAGGAACGCAAGCCTCGCTTAATTTTTTGCCGGAAAAACAAACGGATTTTATTTTTACTCTTTTGTGCGAGGAATGGGGATTTATGGGGGGGGCCTTTCTCCTCTCTCTTTATGTTTTTTTGATGGTGCTATGTTTTCGCATTATTCTAACGACTCAAAATGACTTTGGTCGTTTTGTCGCCGCAGGAATGACCGTTAGCTTTTTCTTTTATATCTTTATCAACGTTTCCATGGTTATGGGTCTTATCCCTGTTGTGGGTGTTCCTCTCCCCCTGGTGTCTTATGGGGGAACAGCCATGCTAACCCTTTTAATGGGTTTTGGATTTCTTTTGAATGTGGGCCTTCATCGTAGTCTCAAAATTCCTAAGCTTTCAATTGGTTTTTTTTAAGAGAGAAAGTTAGTTTTACTGCTCTCCTCAATGTGTGCTTAGGCTATAAGAGAAGATGGTTTATTTGGAAATTACGCCAATTGTTAAGTTTCTCTCTCACCCATCTGTGCAAATGAGTAAATAATTTCAAGCTAATCTTCCTCCTTATTAAGAAAGGCTTGTCAAAGGGTCATTTTTTTCTTATTCTGTATAAGATTCAAAGGAGTAAAACATGCAACTTGTCTTTAGAAGTTTGATTTTATTGATTGCAATGATCACCTATGGGCATGCGGACAAGGTAGCAACTGTAGAGGTGGCTAAAGCTGATTCTGAACAGGCAGAGAAGGCTACCGTAAAGGGGGAGAAGGTAGCACCTGGAGAGGCAACTAAAGTTGCTTCTGAAAAGGTAGATAAGAATGCTACTGGAAAGGCGGATAAGCCAAAGCTTATAAGCAAACCTTTGCCAGAAATGAGTATGGGGAGCTCAAAAGCGCCTGTTGTTATCATTGTCTATTCTTCCCTAACTTGTAAACATTGTGCTGATTTTCATACAAGTGTTCTTCCAGCAATTGAAGAAAAATATATTAGCCCTGGCTATGTACGTATTAGTTTCCGAGATTATCCCGGAGATCAGATAAGTCTTAAAGCCCATCAGATTGCCTGGAGCAAAGGAGAAATGAAGTATTTAGATTTTGTGAAGCTTATTTATTCCACCCAAGAAAAATGGCTGTCAGCACCTGATCCTGTAGCGGCCCTTAAATCGATCGCCCTTCAAAATGGAATAACGGCTAAGCAATTTGAATCATGCTTAAAGGATCAAGAACTTTTGGATAAAATCATTCAATTGCGCCTTGATGGGCAAAAAAAGTACAATATTACAGCTACACCCACAATTATCATAAATGCCAAGATCTATCCTGAAGCGCTTTCTTTAGAAGAGTTTGAAAAAATTGTAAGTCCTCTCCTTGCCCTCACTTTTGAAAAAGAAAAAGAGAAGAAAATAGCAAAGGAAGAGAAAGAAGAAAAAAAAGAAAAAAAAGAAGATATAATAAAAGTGAATGGAGAGAAAAAAGAAAAGGAAAAAACAAGCGAACCTTGATTTTCTTTCTCCTTCACCCTATATAGAAACATAGGAAAAGTTAACCCATGGCTATGTCTTCAGACCAAATTAAAACGTTTCTTCTTAAAGCCTTTCCCGATGCTCTTATAGAGCTTAAGGATTTAGCCGGAGACAATGATCATTTTGAAGCCATCATTACCACAAACGCCTTTCGTGGAAAAACACGACTTCAACAACATCGGATGGTTTATGAAGCTCTTCAAGGTCACATGGGAACACGACTTCATGCTCTTTCTTTTAAAACCAAAATCCCTATGGAGTAAAAATGTCTAAAATTTTTGATCAAATACAGAACGATATCGCATCAAATGATGTCGTCCTTTATATGAAGGGAAATGAAAAATTTCCGATGTGTGGCTTTTCAGCGACTGTTGTTCAAATTCTAAAGACTCTCGGCGTTGAATTTAAAGCCATTGATGTGCTGCAAGATGCGGAACTTAGAGAAGGTATTAAATCCTTTGCAAATTGGCCTACGATCCCTCAACTTTATATTAAGGGTGAATTTATGGGGGGGTGCGATATCATCCGAGAAATGTATCAAGCAGGCGAACTTCAAGTCCTTCTTTGTGAAAAGGGGATTACCTTTAAGTCATAAGGTATCACTCGCTTAAACTCATATAGCCTCTTGATCCATAGGGAGAATCATGTACCCTATTTTCTAAAAGAGGCACTTAAGATGACACAGCTCAATCTTCATGAAACACAAATGATTCGCATTGCAACCTATGCATCCGTTGCAGTGGCTGGCCTTCTCATTTGTCTGAAATTTTTTGCTTGGTGGTTGACCCATTCTGTCAGTCTTCAAGCGTCTCTTATAGATTCGCTCTTAGATGGTCTTTCCTCTTTCATTAACATGATTGCAATCTATTATGCTTTAAAACCACCAGATGCCAAACATCGCTTTGGTCATGGAAAATTAGAATCTTTGTCGGCCTTGGGACAGTCTCTTTTTATCGGAGGATCGGCTATATGGCTCTTATACGAAGCTCGTGAACGACTTGTGACGCAACATGAACCCTCCGAGTCCGTTGGTTTGGGAATTGTGGTCATGGTATTAGCAATTCTCCTAACTCTTGCTCTTGTTACCTATCAACAGTATGTGGTTAAAAAAACTCAATCGCCCGCAATTTCTGCGGACATGCTTCATTATAAAGCAGATTTTCTCGTCAATCTTGCAGCAATTATAGGGTTAGGGAGCTCTCATTTCTTTCATATCGAAGCACTTGATCCCCTTTTTGGGTTATTAATAGGGTGCTACATATTGTGGACCGCGTGGCGGATCATAACACATGCTTTTAATATTTTACTGGATCAAGAACTTGATGATGAGCATCAAACAAAAATTCTTGCCATTATTAAATCTCACCCTGAAGTGATTGATGTTAGCAATTTGAGGACGCGAAGTTCAGGAATTCAACAATTTTTTCAAATGAATCTTTTTATGCGTCCTGATCTTACCCTTCGGGAAGCCGATCAAATTGCTGACGATGTTGAAGCGGAAATCACCAAAGCTTACCCCAGAAGTCAAGTGATCATCCGTCTTGTTCCAGAAATACAGGGGGATACAAAACATAAGCCTATCGTATATCTATAAAATTCACCTGAAGATAAGAAATCCCAACAAGAGCTGCAGTTTCCGCCCGCAAAATATGGAGATTCAGCATAACGCCTTGAGCTTGCGGGAAAGATCTAAGAAGGGAGAATTCTTGGGAGGTAAATCCTCCTTCCGGACCGACAAGAAACGCATACGGTTTTTGAAAATTTAGATTAAGCGTTCCAAGAGAAGGTGAGCTTAAGGATTCATCCCCAAAAAGAAGAGTCCTGTCTTGAGGCCAGCTTTTAAGCAGCATTGAGAGGGATGTTAAAGGTTTAATCTCAGGAATCGTGAGGCGTCCACATTGCTCCGCTGCTTCGACGGTGTGATTGCGCATTTTTTCAAGATTGACTTTGGGAACAGATGTTCTTTCAAAATGAAGAGGACAAAGGCGAGAAACCCCTAATTCTGTAGCTTTCTCCACAAGGAATTCTTGCCGCTTGGGTTTTAAAGGAGAAAAAAGGAGCCATAGGTCTCCCTCGTGTTGCTGAGACCGCATTTGAGAGATGAGATGAAGCCTTGTCGTTTTTTTTAGCGTTTCTATAATTCGCGCCTTCCATTCGCCATCCACACCGTTAAAAAAGAGGACTTCATCGCCTTCCTTAAGGCGCATCACTTTTTGAAGGTAATGGCTTTGATTTTCGATAAGCATCAATTCTTGATTCTCAAAAAGTTGACTTTCGACATAAAGACGTATCATGTTGACCTCGGTATGTTAGCAATTTTATAAAGGTGAATAGTTAAAAAACTTAATTATTATAGCATACGAATCTAATAAAAGAGCACTCAAATGAAAAAGTTTAACACCT
>JAKBAL010000063.1 GCA_021809225.1 Pseudomonadota bacterium
ACGTCATTGTGAGCGGAGCGAAGTAATCCAGACTTTTGTTAGACAAAGTATAAAAGGATAGGTGCCTGATTATACGTTCAAGGTTGTTTCCTGGATTGCCGCGGCCCTTACGGGCCTCGCAATGACGCTCCTCTCTACCCGTCATTGCGAGCGGAGCGAAGCAATCCAGTGCAAATAACGCATGTCCGAAGGACATGCAGCCGTTGTGCACCTTGCTCACTTAACTCTTTTCTAAATAAATTAAAAGATACGTAACCACTCACCCGTCCACCCATACGGTGAGTAGTTACAATAGTTATTTTTTCTCTTCTTTATGAGAAAAATAAGTGTTAAATAAACTATTTAGGCTTTTTTTACTTCCTTTAAGAGAAACTGTATTCCTTTTTCCGTGGGGGCGCACGACTGTAGTGGGCTTGGAGCCTTTAGCTTTAAACGTGCCATGACTGGATTGATTAAGCTGTCCAGTTACCTTCAAGCCTTCTTTTGCCATCTCCTGGGTAATTCCATTAACTATTTTTATATAATTCCGAAATTTACGTCCCCGCTGACCGTTTTTTAGTTTCTGAAAGCGCTCTTTTGCCTTTTCAATATGCTTGCTCTCACTTTGGAGGGGAGAAGCTTGTTGCACAGTTTGACGATTTGATTGGGATTTCCCATGTTTTTTTTGTTGGTTTTTTCCCTTAGAACGCCCTTGCTTTTTAGAAGGGACTTTTCCTTTATAATGGTCCCCGTTTCTCACCATAGCCTGGCGCTGTTCTTGTTCTAAGCGATAGGCGTCTTCTTCTTCCTGCCTATAGTCATTCTTCAAAGCCTCTTTATATTGGACAAGAGTATCTGTTAAATGCTCCTTAAAATTACTTTCTGTAATCTCTTCTCCCGTAAGATACTCCAACAAATATAAATCGCCAGATGAAACTTCTTGACTTTCCAAACGTTGACGACACTCTAAAAGACAAAGATAGTTACATTCAAGTTGTTCAAGAGGCGTCCTTGGAAGGGGAATAAAACCGCTTGTATCTTCTCCTAAAAATCTTTCGGAAAAATTTAATAAGTATACATCACGCAACTCTTCATCGAGAGTTTGTTTATGAGATTGTATTATTATTCCTCCCTGCTGGGCATCAATAGGGGCATTATCGTTTGACATCTTGAGGAAAGCTTCAGCACTTTTTTCCAAAAGTTCTTTTTCATTTGATTCTTCTTCCGTTCTGCGGCGTAATTCCTCTATGATCATGAGCATTTGAGACCATGCTTTAATTCTTTTGGTATTTAAATATCTATTTCCGGGATCTGTACTATATGGATCTTTATTTAGATTGCCTCTATAATGTTGAATAACAATATCACCATCTCGCTTTTGTATTAGGAAGCCTGGTTGCTGGACGATTTTAAGTTTTTCAGAAGGATTTTGATCAGAAGATTGCTTAATTTTGAAAATAACGGAATGTTCACCATGTTCCTCATTTGGAGATCTAAAAGGAATGTAGGATTCGTAATATCCATCTTTTAAACGCTTATGCGGATAAAGCGTAAATATGAGAAAACCATTGTCGTCTTTTTTGTAATAAAGATGTTTTAATCTACGAGTGCTGGATTGTATTTGAGAATAATTTAAACTTCCTAAATTTGTAAGTTTGTTGCTCGTTAGCGTTTCATAGACTTTCATATAAAAATTAAAAGTCCTTTGAACAATAGGAAAAATTGTGCCTTCAAGTTGTTTGCGTTCCTTAGAACCTTTCTGATAGCTTGTTCTTAACTGATCATAAACATCTTCAAAATCAGTAACAAATTGAAAAAGGGTGGGAAAAAGTTCGTTAGACAAAAATTCAGGTCTTTTCAATAATTCCTTAAGATAATTTCGGCCACCTTTCCGCATGCGATTATATAAAACGTAATATGTATGAAAGGTCTCTTTATAATTTTTGAATAATGCTTCTTTCCTTTCAGGCCATAGCTCTAGTAAAGGGTGATTAAGCGTATTAAGTATTTGAGGCACTTCTTTCCATTCTTCATCCGCAACGATTGTACTGTATTGAGGTTGAAATTCCTGTAACGGCGAGTCATCATTTTCTGAGAAGCGAAACGGTACAATACTGGTTGGCGTACGGGGGTTGAAGGGCTTCTCGGATTCTTCAGTTTGCTCCATCGCTACTAAAGAGCTCTGGCACAAACACAAAAAAGCTAACGCTAAGTATATAGGCTTTAAAACCATATTAATCTCCATTTAAAATGACATACTTACTCAATCTATCTCATTATAGGGAAGCGTTTTTGTAAAATAAAGAGAAATTATAGTACCTGCTCACCAGCCTGTGTCATCCTTGGGCTAGAAGCGCTTGACTTTCAAAGAAATTTTTTATGCTAAAAGAGAAGTGCCGTAAGGAAATAATTCGCAATGAGAATAAGGATTGAGGCTGATACAACGGCGGACGTTGTTGCCTTCCCGACCCCAATCGCGCCGCCTTTCGAATTAAAGCCATGATAACAACCCATCAATGAAATAATAAAGCCAAAAACAGCGGCTTTAATCAGACCTGATGTGACATCTCCCACTTCTAAAAAGTCAAAGGTTTGTTTGATATAAGAAGCGGGATTAAAGTCGAGGCGGTAGACACTTACAATATAACCTCCAAACACACCAATCGTATCTGCAATAAGAACAAGGGGGGGGAGTACGATTACACCAGCCAAGAGGCGAGGGGCGATAAGGTATTTTTGAGGATTCGTTGAAAGGGTGACCAGTGCATCAATTTGTTCAGTTACCCGCATGGTTCCAATTTCAGCAGCCATAGCTGCTCCGATGCGGCCTGATATCATAAGGCCTGCAAGAACAGGTCCGAGTTCTCGGGTCATAGAGAGAACAACCACGCTTGCAATAGCACTTTCAGCATTAAAACGTGAAAACCCTGTGTAGCTTTGAAGAGCGAGAACCATTCCTGTAAAAAAAGCTGTTAACCCCACAACAGGCAAAGATAAATATCCAATCTCCCAAAATTGACGTAAAATTTGACGCCAATAATAAGGGGGCTGTACCCCTTGTATTAGTGAATAAATGAGAAAGTAGGTAAGTCTTCCTGTTGATGCAAGGAAGTCCAAGAAGATGCGGCCAACACTGGAAAGGGTCCATACCATCAGCTAGGCTCTTTTACGGCTTGAGAGTTAAGATAAAACCGCTCGAAGCGAGGACCAAGGCGGGTGAAGAGTTCCCAAGAAACGGTTCCTGCCTTTTCGGCAAGCTTATCCGCCCAAAGATTCTCTCCAAAAAGCTCAACCCAATCGCCAACATAGATTTTGTTAGGGGGTATATTTGTTATATCAACGGTCAGTAAATCCATAGAAACTCTTCCTACCACTGGTAATCTGTGTCCCTCAAAGTAGACTTCTCCACGATTGCTAAGGTTTCTTAAATAGCCATCTGCATATCCTACACCCAAGGTTGCAATTCGCGAAGCCCTAGATGCAGTGAATGTGGCATCATAGCCGATAGATTCACCTGTTGAGATTTCATTGATTTGTAAAATTTGTGCGTAAGCCTTAATGACAGGCTTTAATATATGGTCGCCGCGAACGACAGACGAACGACATCCTGTAAGGGCAAGGCCGGCTCGGACCAAGTTGTAATGATATTTTGGACCGAGGAAGACCCCCCCACTTCCAGAAAGGCTGGCAAGTGCAAAGGGAAAACGATTCCTTAAGGCGTCAAATGAAAGAAGCTGGGTTTCATTCATAGGGTGAGAAGCTTGATATGCGCAGGCAAGGTGGCTCATAATGCAGACAATTTCTGTATGGGTGAAATCCGAGAGAACGATGTCTTTGATATCTTGTGAGAGGATACCTGTCCGAGTCATGCCCGTGTCAAAATGAAGGGCTGCTTTGAGGCACTGTTGTTTGCTCTTAGAAAACCTATTCCACGTTTGAACTTGGATAAGGTTACTCAGAACGGGAATAAGATTATAGAGAGCATAGACTTCTTCGTCTCCTGCTCGGAGCCCATTCAATACATAAATGGAAGAATCTTGTCCGACAAAGTTTTTAAGCTCAATAGCTTCGGTGAGGTGGGCCAAAAAGAAGTGGCGGCACCCTGCTTGGTAAAGATGAGTAGAAACTTCCTTGATACCCATACCATAGGCATTCGCCTTGAGAACAGCAGCACAAAGGGCACCTTTCTTTAGCTGAGAGCAAAGAATACGATAGTTGTGTGCCACAGCGTCCAAGTCAATGATCAAGGCCAAAGGAACAGAAGGGGGATGAGAAAAGCGGACTTTACCCATAACTCACCGCTGAGTGAGCAGGATCTGCAAGGTCTGAAAATTTCGTAAGTCGCCCTTCAAAGTGGAGTTTTATGATGCCGATTGGACCATGCCGTTGCTTGGCGATGATGACTTCTGCAATATTTGTAACTGCATTTAAGGCATTTTGCCATTCAGCCACTTTTTCATCGCTTCCTGTAGGTTGTTTCCGAGCGAGATAATATTCATCCCGGTAAACAAACATGACCACGTCTGCGTCTTGTTCGATAGAACCCGATTCTCTAAGATCTGAAAGTTGGGGTCTTTTATCATCCCGCTGTTCAACTGCACGAGAGAGCTGAGAGAGAGCAATGACAGGAACATTGAGTTCCTTAGCAAGTGCCTTAAGATTACGTGTAATCTCAGAAAGCTCTTGAACTCTATTTTCCGAAGATTTTTTGCCCGGAGATGACAGAAGTTGAAGATAATCGATGACGATCATCCCAAGGCCCTCTTGCCGCTTGAGGCGTCTTGCTCGCGTCCTTAAGGCTGGAACGGAAAGGGCAGGGGTATCATCAATAAAAAAAGGCAATGAATTTAGGCGATTTGAGACCTCAACAAGGCGTGGAAAATCTGATTTTCCAATATCACCCCTTCGAATAAGGTCGGATGAAAGTCCTGCTTCTTGGCCTAAGATACGATTGGCAAGTTGTTCTGAAGACATTTCGAGAGAAAAAAACGCAACGGGTGCGCCCTCTTGCTTATCCAGTGTTGCAAGGGCTGCGTTAAAGGCTAAGTTAGTGGCCAGAGCTGTTTTTCCCATGGAAGGGCGTCCTGCAAGGATAATGAGGTCAGAGGGGTGAAAGCCACCCAAACATTCATCCATTTTCTTAAAACCTGAAGTGACGCCTACAACGTGGCTATCTCTTTTATAAGCAACTTCAGCGCTGATAAGAGCTTGTTTAAGAGCTGAAGAAAAGGTTTGAAGGCCACGCTCTTGTTGCCCTACGGTTGCAAGATCGAAAAGTTTTTTTTCAGCTACTTCAATCTGGTCGCTAGCGGAAACTTCTAGATCATAGGTGTGGGCATCATTAACAACACCTTCACCTACGTCAATAAGTTGCCGACGCAAGTAAAAATCATGAATTTTTCGACCATAATCTTCAGTATTAATAATAGAAACAACAGATGCCGCAAGTTGAGCCAAATATTGGCCGCCTCCAACTTCTGACAAAGCATTATCTCGATCAAAATATTCTTTTAAAGTGATGGGATCGGCAATGTGTCCGCGGCTAATGAGGTGACTGATAGCTTCAAAAATCCGACCATGAGAAGAGTCAGAAAAATGCTCAGGTCTAAGAAATTCAGCTACTTTTTCAAAAGCTAAGTTATTGTGAAGAAGGGCTCCTAAGAGAGCTTGTTCGGCCTCGAGGCTATGAGGAGGGAGTCTTTCAAATGTTCTTTGGGTTTCTGGCTCATGCCTTGACAAGGCTTGGGTTGCGGGGACGTTGAGAACCGCTGACGTGTTAAATTGAGGTTGTAAAGCGGTGCTCATAGGCGGTTATCTCCGATAACAGTGTAGCAGTGTTGCAGTGTTTAGTGTAGCAGAATACAGAAATTCCTTGATCTGAAGAATATTAGCTCTACTTCTTAACACTGCGTCACTGCGTCACTGCGTCACTGCGTCACTGCGTCACTGCGTCACTGCGTCACTGCGTCACTGATTCTTCTGTGCTTGCCGTAATTCGTTCCAGTGTTTTTGCTTGAGCTTTGGCTTCATCTTCAGACATAGCTATGTTTACGGCAAGTGTGACCAAAACTTCAGGATGTAATTGAAGACGAACAGCATGAATCCCTATGGTTTTAATCGGGTGGTCAATCTTGACATTGCTTTTGGTTATATGCTCTTGATTCAATTCTTCTGCAATGTCCCGTGCGCTAACGGATCCATAAAGTTGTCCCCCTTCACTGGCTTGGCGGATAAGGGTTACCATTGCCCCTTCTAAACGCTTTTCCAAAATCTTAGCCTCTTCGATATGAGCGAGGTTCAATTTTTCGAGAGCCCCTTTTTCTTTCTCGAAATGGGACATATTTTCCTTTGTTGCCCTTAAAGCTACTTTTTTAGGCAAAAGGAAATTGCGTGCATACCCAGGGCGAACATTAACAATATCCCCCATCTTTCCCAATTTTTCAATACGTTGTAATAAAATAACTTCCATGTGATAGGCTCCTCAAATGAGTCAACTTTCCCTTTTTCTAACAACTTTAAGGCCAAGAAACAACTGTTAGTTTGGGGAGATAGCTTTTTCTATCCAGGGTTTTAAAATTCCCAATAGAATGATGAACAAAATTGGCCAAAATAAAAGAAACAACAAAAAATAAAAAACGGTAAGGCCAGCTATTGGAAAGGAGGTTTTGCGAATCCACTGATGCACGATGCCAAGGCCAACGAGAAAGAAAGGTAAGAGGAGAACACACGTAGCATTTTTGCCTAAAAGTTCAAGAGAACCCACTCCAATCGCCGAAAGAAGGATTGAAAGTCCGAAAAGAATTAAAAAGCTTTTAGGGACATTAATATTGTCGAGAGAGGGAGAAGGACGTAAGTTTCGTTGGAATCGACTCAGAAGGCCTTGGGCGATCGCTCCATTGATGAGTATCATTAAAGCCCAAGAGAAGGCAAAAAAGCCGGGTAAAAAAGGAAAAAGACTAATTAAGAGAGGTTCAACATCCTTGGCATGGCCTTGAGGATCAAAAGCTTTAAGAAGGGTTTTAACAAGTATTTGTAAATTCCCACCTTGCGTCAAATAAAGATAAATCCCTAAAGCCAGAATCATAACGATGCCAGAAATAAGGGTAAGGTCTCTTAAAAGCAGGGAAGATGGATACCAAGCAATTTTTCCTAAAGGTTTTTTGCGATTTAAAAGGGCTCGATTAATCAAAAGTGTGGGCCCTAGGACGGTCAAAACAACGAATACAGAAGCGGTAATGGGCCCTTCAAGAAGAAGCATAAAAAAAGTTGCCAGGAGGCCTGCCCCATAAAGCGGCCGCAATCCCAATCCAAGTCCGATAAGAAAAAGAGGAAGAGCTGCAAGATTAGAAATAAGTGCAAGCCCAGGAAGAGGAAACATGTGCAAAAGGAAAAGGGTGGCACTTAAAAGGCCACCCAGGACAGTGATGACGGCTGTAGTCGAATTATTCATTATTCCTTAGTCAAGCACGTAAGGCATCAAAGATAAAAACCGTGCGCGCTTAATGGCCTGAGCCAATTCACGTTGTTTCTTCTGAGAAACGGCCGTAATACGGCTAGGGATAATTTTGCCTCTTTCGGTTGTGAACTTTTGCAAAAGCTTAACGTCTTTGTAATCAATTGCAATTGCATCAGGCCCTGAAAAAGGACATGTTTTGCGTCGGCGAAAGAAAGGCTTACGGACAGTGGGAACGGAACTCATTCTTTTTCTCCTTCTCCAACAAAAGGTTCAAACTCTTCTTTTTCTCCAAAGGATTCATAGCGACGATCCCGGCTTTGCTTGCTTTGCATCAAAGGTGATGGTTCGGGGTCCAGCTTGTCAACCTTAAGGGTTAAAAACCGCAAGATGTCTTCATTAAGGCCCATTTGCCTTTCCATTTCTTTTACGGCTGCAGGGGGAGCATCAATATTAAAAAGGACAAAGTGTCCTTTGCGATTTTTTTTGATGCTGTAGGCGAGAGTTCGGAGACCACAAAATTCAGTTTTAGTCACTTCCCCCTCACCTTGGCTGAGGATATCTGTTAAATTCGCAGCAATAGATTCAACTTGGGTAGCTGAAATCTCTTGTCGTGCGATAAAGACCGTTTCATAAAACGACATAAATATAACTCCATTTGGCTAATCGTGAGAGGCCCAATGCCTTACACAAACCGGCATTGCCGGCAAAGAGTGATTCCTTTATTAAAGGAGATGTTTAAGAAATGCAAGCTACTCTGTAAAATTCACAGAGGATAAGTGGAGAAAAACATCCAGAAGATCTTTCATCTTTCTTGACTTCGCTTTATGAGGTGTGCATTAACTAAATCGTATTAAACAATGGAGAGGGTCATGTGCATTTTACGATTTAGAAGCGGGAACACAAGAAATATTAGCTTTTTGGACCCACTTATAAATAGGATTTCATTATGTCGAATGCGAACAGTGTAAAGAAGGCACTTAACACTCTTCTTCTCTCTCTCTCTCTGAATTACAGTTCTTTAGCAGATTCCCCTCCCAAGCAGATTGCCATTACTCAGTATGTTGAGCATGTGGCAGCCGACGCTGTGCGCCAAGGGCTTTTGGATGAATTGGCAAAAAAGGGTTACCAGGAGGGTAAAAACCTAACCGTTAATTTTGAAAATGCTCAAGGCAATGCGGCCACAGCCAGTCAAATTGCCCGTAAGTTTATTGGCCTTAAGCCAGACGTGATTGTGGCGATTACCA
>JAKBAL010000064.1 GCA_021809225.1 Pseudomonadota bacterium
CATAATTTATTATATGATTCATCACTTGAGGAGGAGTTCCTCCATAAAGATTACGACTTAAGGCCTCTTCCAATCCTGTTTGATTATTTAAGGCATCTGTATAAGCTTTCAATGCCCCATAAAAAAATTGTGCGCATTTTTTGACTTGCTTTCCAACTCTTAAATCACTTACACCTACTTCGCGTAAGGTCAATTCCGTGTACGAAAAAAACCCATCAAAAACAGCTTGAGCCAAAGACCCTTTCAGATGCTTGAAAAGAAGAGCCAAGTGAAGACAAGCACAATCAAAACGACCTTCAAGAGAATCTGGAACGCCCCACGTTTCATAAAAAAAAGTCATGCGAGCTTGGCTAAAAACAGAAAAACACAAACGTTCCGCCTGAACATATTTCTTTCTTTTCCAGAAACCGTTGACAGAAGATGCAACGATAGGCATGGTAAACCTTATTTTGTTGAGCATCCACAACACGTACCGGCAAATGAACTTGAAATCAAGCTTCTTCAAATTTTTCTTAATCATTCTCCTGTGTCTTACAGGGTGTGCTGTGATTGATAAACGCGGACATGTTGTTGATCCCATACAGCTTGATCAAATTCAAGTTGGCGTGACAACCAAGGAGCAAGTCGCGGCGCTATTAGGAACGCCATCTTCCGTTGCGACATTTGGAGATAGGACGTGGTTTTATATTTCTGAAACCACACGAAGGCGTGCTTTTCTTTCTCCTACCATCTTAAAAAGCAATGTTACTCGCATTGAGTTTACGCCTCTAGGAAAAGTATCTCTCGTTGATTCGCTTACAGAAAAAGACAGACAAATTATTTCTCATGTTACACGAACAACCCCAACTTCAGGCCATACCTTTGGTGTTCTCGAACAAATCTTTGGAAACGTTGGTCGTTTTAATGGTAAAGACCCTGATAATGACAGGTCAGGTCGTTAAAAATTTCCACTTGAACAATACCGTGTAAGATATAACGGCGCTAAGGCTTCCAATGCTTTAGGGCGTACGCCAAAGTTTTCAATTGTAAATGCTTGTGGGGAAACCACAGTATCTGTCTTTAAAAGCTCAACCTGATCAAGAGTTAAGGGAGGTGTTGGCAAATACTGGGTCAGCATGGCAATCACCTTTGCCAGATTAAAGGGAAGAGGAAGTAAAAACCTTTTGCGATGAATTGTTTTCAAAAGAAATTTCATAAGCTCCGAAAATGTATAAATGACAGGGCCTCCCAGTTCATAGATGTGTCCTCGTGCTTCTTTTTGCAGAGACGCTTTTTGAATACTTTCGGCTACATCTCCTACATAAATAGGTTGAAAGCGGGTCTTACCTCCTCCAATTAAGGGAAGGAAGGGAGAAAAAAGAGCCATTTCAGCAAACTTGTTTAAAAACTTATCCTCAGAACCAAAGATCACACTGGGCCTAAAGATTGTAGCGTGGGGAAAGTACTTTAAAACGGCTTCTTCTCCCCGCGCTTTGGTGGAAGCATAACGTGAGAGAGACTCTTTATTCGCGCCTAACGCAGACATATGCAAAAGAGTTGGCACCTTCAACTCAGCAGCCATTTGCGCCACAAGGCTAGCTCCTTTTACATGAAGTGCCTCAAACGTTTGGGATCTTTTTTCATATAAAATACCCACAAGATTAACCACTACATCTGCTCCCTGGATTGCTCGTGCTATGTCTTTGCAAGAGAGAAGGGAAGCTTGAACGGGGATGATCTGTCCTGGTTCACCTAAAGGCTTTAAAAAATTCGCGGCCACAGGATTACGAACAATGACGCGGATGAGATCACCTTTATCAGCAAACTTTTCAACAACATATCGACCTACAAAACCAGAGCCGCCAACGATTGCTATTGTCCGCATTTTTCGATCCCATTTTTAGAAAAAGCTATTTCTCTATGACATGATCTTCTCCCTTTGCAAAGACCCAAAGGATTCAAAGCTATAAGATGATTGTTAGGTAAGTCATTTCTCATCCTTCAATAAGAAGGTGAAACTTTAAAATTTAAATATACTTTAACAAGCGAGTTATAATTTATTTTCTGCCCATTCTTTTGTCTTCTGATCAAAAAGATCGGCATTTTCAATGTTTGGCCAATGACCACTTTGTGGGCATTGGATAATCGTGAGGTTATCTCCCAACACTTTAGTAGCTCGATCGGTTTTCCAAAGTTCAAGTGGAGCGCTATCAAAATCAAAAGGTCCCCCTAAAAGAAGGACGGGACATTTAACTTTTTCTAACCCATTTTCAAGTTGGTGCCTCGGCAAAAGTTCACAAAAGAAATGATTGGCAAGGGCATCATCAGGCACAAAACCTTGCCAGACAGCGTGAATGGTGTTGTCATCAACCTCATAATTTGCCCAATACTTCGCAGAATCTCGTGTGTAAACGTTAAGAGATAATTCTGAGTCTGTCGGTTTTTTGATTCGTTCATAAATTGCACGGCGTTTTGCATCATTGGCTTTACGTCCTGCATCAGCATGCTTTTCGAAATAGTCTTTCGTAAATTGATGCGTCTCGTCGTTCCACGCTGGGCAAGAAGCAATTAGCATTACGCCTTGAACAATAGGATCTTGTTTTGCAACTTCCAAAGCAATGATTCCATAGCACGAATGACCTAAAATAATATACTTCGTAAGGCCTAATTGGTTGGCAACTGACTGAAGATCTAAGGAAATTTTTTCAATTGTTAGGGCTTCTGGATGATCCAATTTGTCATCTTCATGCCAATAAAGATTAGATGCATAAACTGTAAAAGTTTCCTTAAAGCGCTTTGAAAGTGTATTTTGCAAAAGGGTACCAATAGCAAGGCAAGCAAAAGGCCCCTCACCCTCAACGTGGACAGCGTATTGTTTGTGATCAAGGATAACCGTTTGAATTCTTTTTTTTCGTGAGGAATAGCCTAATGAAGAGAGCATTTATCTTTCCTTTATGTAAAAGCACAATGAAAATTTATATAAAATTAAAAGACAAATCCAGACATCGTCTACTGTATAAAATTTTATTTCTTTTTCTCGGTGACAAACATCATCCATTCTTATAGATTGTATATAATTTTCAACAATCAAGTTCCTTTTAATGTAGATGACTTCTTTTTATTTCAAAAAATTTAAACAACTGAGCGTTAGCTTCCTTTATTCTATGATTCATTATCGATTTGCGTTTCTCTTCATTCTAGACATCCTTATCGTTATGTTCAGCTTCTTAGTAGGTCTTCTTTTGCAGGGAGAGGAGGACTTTCAACAAATTTCCACCTCTGCCCTTATGTTGAATGTTGGTTTATATACCTTATGTGGAATTTCAATTTTTGGGATAAAATATATTTATCAAGAGAAGTTGTTTGTTCCTTCTGTAGGAAAACTACTTTTAAATTTTTTATACGCAACCAGCATTACCCTTTTATATATTCCTCTGACCTATATTTTACCGGAAAGTCTAGCTCTTCCACAAACAACCGTTTTTATAAGTTGGTTTGTTCTGATTGTTTTTTTAGAGATTCCCTATCAATTCTATCTCTTTTTTTCTCACTATCAAAACAAAGAGTTTAACCGTGAGGCCGGTACACCTTCCCCTGCATCACAACAGGCTTTAAAGCCTCTTTTAATTGAAGACTTGTTAGCAAGATCAGAAGTTAATTTCGAGCCTGAAGTCATAGGGGCTATGATTACCGGGAAAAGAGTCCTGATGATAGGTGTTGAGGGAATTTTTGGAGAGGAACTCGCTTATCAGATTGCAGGCTTTGATCCCTCTCACCTGTGCTTTGTGGAGAGTAGTGAAGAGACTCTATATTCCTTAGATTTGAAAATGGCTGAACGTTATCCTCAGCTGATACGAGAAAATAAATTGGGTAATGCGGCTTGTCGCGAAGGTATTCGTCATATTATCGCAACCTTCAAACCAGACCTTATTTTTCATACAGCGTCTCTTAAACACAGCCTTTTTGCAGAAGGAAACCCCTCACAAACAGTCCTAACGAATGTAATGGGGACACGAAATGTGGCTGATGCCTGCCGTGATTTTAAGGTAAAATCAATGATTTTTGTTTCAACCCATGAGGCCCTTCATCCTAGCCATATCCTAGGGGCTACCAAACGTCTCGGTGAATGTTATTGCCAAGCTTTAGATAGTCTTGAACAAAAAAAACCCAATGGAACACGATATACTATTGTGCGATTAGGACGCATTTTGGGAGCTTCTAACTCGATAGTTCCTCTCTTTATCTGGCAAATTGAAAAAGGGGGGCCCCTCACAATAACCCATCCTGACCTTATGTATCATGTCTTAACAACCCGAGAAGCGGTCCACCTTACTCTTCAAGCTATGACGCTTTCTACACGTTCAAAAACGCAAGCCGGACGCTTATTTGTCGTGAGTATGGGAGATCCTATAAAAATTATAGAACTTGCTAAACAAATGATAGTTCTTGCCGAACTTACGGTGGATAAGGATATAAAAATTAAGTTTACAGGACTTAAACCAGGAGAAAAACTTATAGAAGACATTTCTTTTGAGCACCTCTCTCCCACCAAAAACCCACGTATTTTTGTAGACACGCCGCGCACGATGGATCATGGTTTTCTGACCAGAGCACTTCATGAACTTGAAACAGCAGCTAAAAATCAGGATGAAGAGTCTATCTTCCGCCTGCTCCATGCCCTTATTCCTGAGTACAAAAAATCAACCATCCATGAAAATAGTGAGTTAGACGAAAGTGAAGAATAGGAGGAAAAATGAAAATTGCCTGCATTCAACACGTTGATTTTGAATCACCGGGCGTTATCGAGACATGGGCAAAAAAACAAGACCATTTCTTTCAAATTTTTAAGCCTTATAAAGCAGAAGCTTTTCCAAATCCTACGGATTTTGACTTTATAATTTCTATGGGAGGACCTCAGAGTCCAAAAGACGCCCCTCATTTATCTTATCTACAAGATGAAATTAACTTTTTGAAAAAGAGTATTGAGGATCAAAAGTATGTCCTTGGCTTTTGTCTTGGAGCACAATTGATGGGGGAAGCTCTCGGGGGTAAGACCCTTAAAAGTCCTGAAAAAGAGGTTGGTGTTTTTCCAATTACTTTAACAAAGGAAGGAGCCAAAGATCCCCTTTTTCATGATTTTCCTTCTTCTTTCCCTGTGATTCATTGGCATAATGATATGCCTGGATCTACCCAAACAGCTGTTCTTTTAGCGTCCAGCCAAGGATGTCCTATTCAAGGGTATCGTTATGGGCCTCGGGCTTATGGTTTACAGTTTCACATGGAAATTACCAAAAAAGGCATTCAAGATCTTATGACTTACGCTCCAGATGATTTAAAATCGAGTCGATTTACACAAAGCCCAGACGAGCTATTGCAGCAAGATTATGACTCTATCCATCAACAGATGTACATTCTTTTAGATCGTTTGAGTCGTTTATGAATCTCGCAAAACCTTACGCTTCTCCTCCGTCGCCAATGATCGCACAATATCTTGAGATTAAAGCTCAATATCCATCCTGTCTTTTGTTTTATCGTCTAGGGGATTTTTATGAACTTTTCTTTGAAGATGCCATTTTAGCCTCAAAGGCTTTAGATATTACACTTACACGTCGCGGAAAAGGAAAAGAAGGAACAGATATTCCTATGTGTGGCGTGCCTGCCCATGCGAGTGATCATTATCTTGCACGCCTTATTCGTCAAGGCTATCGGGTCGCTATTTGTGAGCAAACGGAAGAGGCTTCAGCACGCAAAACAAAAGGACCATTGACACGAGATGTCATCCGCGTGGTAACCCCGGGGACCCTTACGGAAGAAGGTCTTCTTGAGTCAAACCAAAATAATTTTTTAACAGCTCTCGTCCCTAGTAAAACAGATCAGCTAGGATTGGCTTCCATTGACATTTCCACAGGTGATTTTTTTGTGGAATCGACCCTCCTTTCCCATTTCGAAACAGTTGTTGCGCGTTTAAAACCTGGAGAACTACTCGTTCCTGATGCTTTTTTAAAAACACCTGAACTTTATGAGTTTTTTCAGGAAATGAAAAAGCGGCTGACGCCTTTGCCGTCAAGTCGTTTTGATGAACAGAACGGGTTTGACCGTCTTAAAGAGCTTTATGGCGTTGAAACTCTCGACGCTTTTGGTGATTTTAAACCGCATGAAATTGCAGCTTGTGGAGCTCTTGTTGATTATATTCGCTTAACGCAAAAGAAAGATCTCCCTTCCTTGAAACCTCCCCGTCGCCTTAAGGAAGGAGGAAGGCTTGAGCTAGATGCCGCCACCCGTCGAAACTTAGAACTTCACCAATCTCTTTCAGGCGAAAAACGAGGAAGCCTTCTCGAGAGTATTGATCGTACCACAACACCCATGGGAGCCAGACTCCTCTCTCACCATTTAGCCGCCCCTTTAACAAATTTAAGTGGGATTCAAAAGCGCCTGGAGTGTGTTGACTTTTTTTATGAAAATCAAAAAACAACTCAGGCTTTAAGAGCGGTTTTAAACTGCTGCCCCGACTTAGAGCGCCCACTCTCTCGTTTAACTTGGGGAAGAGGAGGTCCAAGGGATTTAGCAGCTCTCAATAGAGGACTAAGCTTACTGCCTGATCTTAATAAAATATTTGTAGGTCATGATTTACCTGTTCCCTTAAAAGCGCTCTTAAAACGGCTAGGATATTATGAGGAACTTACGGATCGTTTAACCCGTGCCTTAAAGGATGAATTGCCCTCTATGGCACGAGAAGGGAATTTTATCCGTTTTGGCTATCATCCACCTTTGGATGAACTCGTAGCCTTAAAGGAAGACAGTAAAGGTGCCCTTGACGCTCTTCAAAAGAAATATATCGCTGAAACTGGCGTTACATCTCTGAAAATTAGACATAACAACATCGTTGGTTATCATGTCGAAGTCACAAGTCTGCATAAAGAAAAATTAGGTCCCGCTTTTATCCACCGGCAGACAATGGCCAACGCTATGCGGTTTTCCACACCTGAATTGGCGGAATTAGAAAAAAAAATCATCGGAGCTTTAGATCAAGCCCTGGCTTTGGAATTACGTCTTTTTCAAGATTTAGCCACTGAAGTAATGAGTCGGGCGTCTGATATTATTGAAACAGCGCGAACTTTGGCCTCATTGGATGTGGTGTCAAGTCATGCTCATTTAGCTCATGAAAAAAACTATGTCAAACCACAGATGGATGAAACCCTTGCTTTTGAGATTAACGAAGGCCGCCATCCTGTTGTGGAAGATTTACTGTCACAAGGGACGCCTTTTATGCCCAACAATTGTCATTTACAGGGACTTTGGTTGCTTACGGGTCCCAATATGGCAGGTAAAAGTACATTTTTAAGGCAAAATGCTTTAATAGCTCTTATGGCCCATATGGGAATGTATGTACCCGCCAAAAAAGTACATATCGGCATCATTGATCGAATCTTTAGTCGGGTAGGGGCATCTGATGATCTGGCGCGAGGGCGATCCACCTTTATGGTTGAAATGACAGAAGCCGCGACGATTCTTAACCAAGCAACACCTAGAAGTTTTGTGATTCTTGATGAAATGGGTCGAGGAACATCAACATTTGATGGTCTTTCTTTAGCCTGGGCTTGTATTGAACATTTGGTTCATGTCAATCAAGCCCGCTCACTTTTTGCAACTCACTATCATGAACTCACAACCCTTGAAAAATCCTTGCCTCAGGTCAGCTGCTATACGGTCAAAATTCGTGAGTGGGAGGACCAAATCATTTTTCTTCATGAAATTACAAAAGGCATAGCTGATAAATCCTATGGTATTCACGTGGGGAAGTTGGCAGGATTACCCCCCACCGTTGTGAAAAGAGCGGAGCAGATTTTAGCCACTTTAGAAGACACAAAACCTAAGCCAAAATTAGCCTCTCAACCCCTTCCCCTCTTTAAGGAAGCTTACTCTGCACCCTCCCCCTTAGAAAAGGCCGTTGAGATCCTCAATCCTGATGACTTTTCTCCTAAAGACGCTCTGGAAAAGCTCTACGCTCTAAAAAAACTTCTGAAGCCTTGAATATCGGCTCTCTATCATAAAGTAATTTAAAAAACACACAAATTTCCCAGGATTTCAGTTTCTTATTTGACTAAAGAATCTGAAGAACCCTCTCTTAAATTCCTTGTGCAATAAGATATTCTAACGCCAGAGAGTGAGCTTCATCCTTATATCCCACCTTATTGAGAGATTCTACAAGAGGTATAAATATATCAGGGACGAGGTCCTTCAGAGGTGTTTCCCCTATCAGGATAAGAACAAGCAATAAAACTTCTCCTCTTCGCTTACTTTTAACGGCAGAATCAAGAAGATCAGCTGTTTTTTCATCAAAAAGAGCTTTTTTCTGTCGCCAAGAAGGCTCAGGAGACTCTCCTTTCAAAGGAGATCCTGCCTCTTCTCCCAAAGCTTCGAGCACGTGCCGCAGCGTATATGAGTTTTGAGACGCTATTTTAGAATGAACTCGATTCTGATAAAGTTGCCAGGCTTGAAGCTGAACCTCTCCCCATTGATTTTTAGGAAAAACGAGATGAAGAAGGGGAAGAACCTCAATAGCATCCTCTGGAGATTCCCGCATACAAAAGGCGCCCCATTTTTGCGCAAGGTCTTTTTCTCCGGCTTCTAAAAAGGCGCGAACCATATAAGGGGCT
>JAKBAL010000065.1 GCA_021809225.1 Pseudomonadota bacterium
ATTGATTTATACAGGAAAAAACAAGAAAAGAAATTAGGAAAGGAAAAGCCACACTTACCTGATGTCGACAACGTCAAAAAACAAATGGTTGAGTCGGGGAATATTTATTTTTTTGAACAGAATAATGATGGTAAAATAATTGGTAAGCATCATACATACATATCTAATGCAACGCCTGAAATAAGAAAGCTCAAGAACCTTTATAGTTTTGTATCTCAGCATAATGAAATTGCAAAATCAGAAAATCTTCCTATAATAATGCAATATAGAGGATCTATAAAAGTAGAAAAAGTTCCTATTATTCTTTTAGATAAAGCTGAAGGAGAATCACTAAATCGGTTTTTTAATTTAGACTCTGATATAGCGGAATTACTCCCAGATGCATATGATATTGGTCTGCAATTAGGAAATTTTTATGCAAAATATGCTGATATAAATGGAATGATTTTGCACGGTGATGCTCATTTAGAAAATATTTTTTACGATAGAAAAGCTCGTAAGGTTTGGATTATAGATACAAGCTCAATAAGCAAAAAACCTATTGATCATTTAAGGCATGATTTATACAATTTATTTAAACATGAAGAAAGAGCACATGTAGCGCCTTTCTTTTATCTTAAGCGGAATGTTGGATATGAAGACCATAAAAATGACATACAAAAGAAATTTCTTTTATTGACTAAAATGAAAGAAGGTTTTTTAGAAGGCATAAAAAGTAATGCCTGGATAAATCCTAATCAGAAAATTCAGCCATTATTAGAGCAGTATATTAATGAAACTCATAATTGGATGTTAAATAAAATGAAGAAATCTTTCTAATAACGCTTAAGTCAAGAGATGTTGGGGTGATGTTTAGAGAGCTTCGCAAAACTGAGTCGAAGAGTCGAGTTCTTTAGCGTTCAGTAAGGACAAAGGTGTGCAATTTTTAAGTTCGCCAAAAATTAGGTGTAAAAAGAATTAACAAGGTTAAAAGTTCTAAACGCCCCAACAGCATACCAAATATTGTAAACCATTTAGCCGTCTCTGAAAGGGTTCCAAAATTACTCGAGGGACCAATTTGAGTTCCCAAACCTGGCCCTACATTTCCTAAAATAGTTGCACTTCCAGAAAGGCTTGAAATAACGTCAAGCCCACAAACAGCAAAACTTAAGGCTAAGGCTGCATAACAAAAAATATAAAGGGCGAAAAAAGCTAAGACTGACATAAAGTCCGCTTCCTTCAGTCTTTGATCATTATAAAGGGGAACAAAGACACCATGGGGATGTCGGAGCTGTAAAATTTGTTGTTTTGCCGCTTTAAAAAGAATTTGATAACGGAAAATTTTAATGCCTCCTGCTGTTGATCCTGTACATCCTCCCACAAACATTAGTAGAAAAAGAAAAATCAGGGTAAAACTTCCCCAGGTGTTAAAATCAGCTGTTGTAAAGCCTGTTGTTGAAGCAATGGAAACAACAGCAAAAATTCCATAGCGTAAGGCATTAAAAAAGTTGTATTGATCTGTCCACCATAGCCACATCGCCATAAGCGCTGAGGCTATAGTTATCAAAGAAAAATAAACACGAACTTGTGAATCACGCAAAAGAGGTTTGGGATCTCCGTGTAAAAGGCGGGTAAAAAGAAGTAAGGTAACGCTTCCCATAATCATAAAAATAATAGCAATACTTTCTATCCATATATCATCAAAATAGCCTAAGGAAAGATCCGATGTCGCAAATCCTGCCGTTGAAACTGTGGACATCATCAAACAAATGGCTTGAAACGGTGTCATTCCTGCCAACCAATACGCCACGCCACAAAGAGCGGACATTAAAAGATAGGTCGAAAGAATAGCGGAGCTAATTTGAGAAACTCGAGGAAAGTATTTTTCTGAACGATCAGAAAATTCGCTTCTAAATAACTGCATTCCACCAATTTTAAGAGCAGGTAAAATGGTCAGTGCCATGACAACGATCCCGATTCCGCCAAGCCATTGCAAAAGAGCTCGCCACAATAAGATTCCTGGTGGGGCATAATCAAGATCTTTGAAAACAGTCGCTCCTGTCGTTGTTAGGCCAGAAATAGCTTCAAAAAAAGCATCTGTGAACGTTGGAGCTGCACTTGAAAGAATAAATGGAAGAGAGGCAAAAACTGAAATCGTCACCCAACTGGAAACCGTTAAAATAAAAGTTTCTCTCACTTCAAAGGTAGGTTCTTCTTCAGACCGAAAACCAAGAGCGAGCAAAATTCCTACAAATCCCGTAATCGTCGCTGATTCAGCAAAATACACCCAATCAGGATCTCGATACAGAAGATCCATTAAGGCGGGAATAGCCATGGCAACAGACAAAATGCTTAAAAAAATGCCGAGGATGAAAACAACAAACCGTCCTTGAATCATGAGAGATTGATGACCTGGTCCAAATTTTTCGAAAGTATACCACGGACAAGAAAGGAAGAGAAACTTTTAGATCTTTGGTCATATCATCAAAATCTTTGGTCTTTCCTTCTTATTTCTGACATACTTATTAAAAAGTACCCACCAAAAAAATGAATTTGACAGGGGAGAAAATGTGCAAAGCTTACCATTACTCTTAGGGGATGTGCCTGACGTTGTGCGTGAAACTGTTCGTAGCTTTGCCCTCAAAGAAGTGGCCCCGCGTGCGCAAGAGATAGATCATAAGGATGAATTTCCAAGAGATCTTTGGCCTAAACTAGGAGCTTTAGGTCTCCTTGGCATTACAGTTGAAGCCAAGGATGGTGGGGCTGGCATGGGATATCTTGAACATGTTATTGCGATGGAAGAACTCTCCCGTGTCTCTGCTGCTGTTGGCCTCAGCTATGTGGCTCATTCTAATCTTTGTGTAAATCAAATTCGTCTCCATGGGACAAATGAACAAAAGAAATATTTTCTTCCCAAACTTATGAGTGGCGAGTCCGTCGGTGCGCTGGCCATGAGTGAAGTTGCTGCTGGTTCGGATGTGACCAGTATGCGTATGACGGCGCATAAAGAAGGCCACTCTTATCTGTTAAATGGCACAAAAATGTGGATCACGAATGGTTTTTACGCTGATGTTATTGTGGTTTATGCGAAAACAAATCCAGAAGCAGGCACGAAAGGAATAACTGCTTTTCTGATTGAAAAGGGAATGAAAGGTTTTTCTACCGCGCAAAAGTTAGATAAATTGGGCATGCGGGGCTCAGGAACCTGTGAATTGGTTTTTGAAGACTGTCCTGTCCCTGAAGAGAATGTCCTGGGATCTGTTAATCAGGGCATCAAAGTTTTGATGAGTGGTCTTGATTATGAAAGAGTTATTTTGGCAGGAGGCCCTTTAGGCATTCTCCAAGCCTGCTTGGATGTGGTTGTTCCTTATGTCCATGAGCGTCATCAATTTAATCAAGCCATTGGTGAATTCCAATTTATCCAAGGAAAGCTTGCCGATATGTATACAACTCTTTGTGCAAGTCGCGCTTATGTTTATGCGACAGCTCGGGCTTGTGATGAAAATAAAATCACCCGTAAAGATTCTGCAGGTGTTATTTTATATGTAGCCGAAAGAGCCACTCAAATGGCCCTGCAAGCAATCCAATGTTTAGGAGGAAATGGCTACATCAACGACTATCCCACAGGTCGTTTTTTGCGAGATGCAAAATTATATGAAATTGGCGCAGGCACTTCTGAGATTCGTCGCATGCTTATCGGACGGGAAATTTTTAAAGAAACCGCCTAAGGAAAAACAAATGATTGAAAATGTTTTTACCAATGCAATGTGTGAATTTGGGATGCAGGCCATTTCAAGAATATTGAAAAGAACGCCAGTGCGAGTGTTTATATGGCTGGAGAAGAAGCGACGAGCTTGGCTATTGAATGAGGCTAAGAAAATATGGCTATTTTAGGCTCATCTCTTAACTCTTCTGCAAAAGAATTTCAGGACAATGTCTGCTCTATGAAATCGCTGGTGGATGATTTTAAACAAAAACTTAAGGTTATACAAAAAGGAGGAGACATCAATGCGCGAGAAAAACATCTAGCGCGTAGCAAGCTTTTACCGCGTGATAGAATTTATCAACTTCTCGACCTTGGATCTCCTTTTCTTGAAATAGGAGCCATGGCTGCTTATGGAATGTATGAAGATCACGTCCCTGCAGCCGGAATAATCACAGGTATTGGCAGAATTAAGGGTCAAGACTGTCTGCTTATCGCCAATGATGCTACGGTCAAAGGAGGAACCTATTATCCCTTAACCGTCAAAAAGCACTTACGTGCTCAAGAAATTGCCGAAGCTAACCATCTTCCCTGCATCTATTTAGTTGATTCTGGAGGAGCCAATCTTCCGCATCAAGCTGAGGTGTTTCCAGATAGAGATCATTTTGGACGCATTTTTTATAACCAAGCCCGTCTTTCAGCTCAAGGTATCCCTCAAATTGCCGTTGTCATGGGAACGTGTACTGCGGGAGGGGCTTATATTCCCGCCATGGCAGACGAAGCGGTGATTGTCCGCCATCAAGGAACCATTTTTCTTGGAGGGCCGCCTCTTGTCAAAGCAGCAACAGGAGAAAGTGTTTCTGCCGAAGAATTAGGAGGCGCTGACATTCACACAAAAATTTCGGGTGTTGCAGATTACTTAGCTGAAAATGATTTGGATGCGTTAAGAATAACGCGAGAAATTGTTGGCACCTTTAACCGTCAAAAACACAGTTCTCTCTCTCTGAAAACACCGCAAGACCCTCTATTTACAGCTGATGAGCTTTACGGAATTATCCCTAGGAATGCACGAACTTCTTATGACGTGAGAGATATCATCGCTCGTCTTGTCGATGAGAGTGATTTTGAAGAGTTTAAGAAAAACTACGGTCAAACTCTTGTGTGCGGTTTTGCTCACTTGTGGGGAATCCCTCTTGGTATTATTGCAAACAACGGTATTTTATTTTCTGAATCGGCTTTGAAAGGCGCACACTTCATTCAACTTTGCTGTCAACGACAAATTCCCTTGTTGTTCTTACAAAATATTAGTGGATTTATGGTAGGGAAAAAGTATGAAAATGAGGGTATTGCAAAAAATGGAGCGAAGCTCGTGACAGCTGTTGCGTGTGCAGCGGTTCCAAAAATTACTGTTATTATTGGGGGCAGTTTTGGTGCTGGGAATTATGGAATGTGTGGAAGAGCTTATAATCCTCGTTTTTTGTGGATATGGCCAAATGCTCGCATTTCAGTTATGGGAGGTGACCAAGCGGCGACTGTTTTAGCTGAAGTTCATCAGCGCTCTTTCCAAGAAAATGGTGAAGAAGAACAGACTTTTAAAAACAAAATTAAAGCTCAATACGAGAGAGAAGGGCATCCCTATTATGCAACAGCACGGCTATGGGATGATGGAATTATTGATCCAAAGGATACCCGCCAGGTTTTGGCTTTAAGTCTTTCAGCTGCACTAAACGCCCCTATTTCCACCACACAATTTGGAATTTTCAGAATGTAGGAGAAAGCAAATGGAAGATAAAATCCTTTTTACAATTGATGCAGAAAACATTGCGAGATTGACGTTCAATCGACCTCATGTGCATAACGCCTTTGATAAAGAGATGATCCAAAAACTTACGGAGACTTTTCAGTATCTTCATAAAATTCCCTCCGCAAGAGCTTTGGTCATTCAGGGAAAAGGCAAGAGTTTCTGCTCAGGAGTCGATATCGCTTGGCTGAACCAAGCTTTTTTTCTTCCTATAAAAGATAATATTAAAGAAGTTCAGGAGCTTGCCTTGATGTTTACTCTTCTTGACACTCTTCCCATTCCCACAATAGTGTACGTGCATGGAGCTGTGAGAGGAGGGGGAATGGGATTTCTTGCTTGCTCTGATATTGTTCTTGCTCATTCAGAAACAATTTTTAGTTTTTCAGAAACAAAATGGGGCCTTGTTCCCGCCGTTATTGCCCCTTATGTGATCAGAACCATGGGCTCTCGCCAGTGTCGGCGCTATTTTCTCACAGGGGAAACGTTTGGAACTTCCAGTGCGCATCACATCCACCTTATTCACGAAATTTTGAAAAGTGAGGAGATTGACGCTGAAATTGAAACTTATCTTCGTCATATCCTCACCGGGGGTCCCCAGGCCATACGTCTCGCCAAAAACCTTATTCAGGATATTACAGGTAATGTTTCTCCAGCTATCCTCAAAACAACAACGGAACTTCTTGCAAATTCGCGTCTCTCGGCAGAAGGACGTCAAGGAATAACCTCATTTATAGAAAAAAGACCACCCCCTTGGATTCTAGAAAGATTCCAGGATGATTAAATCTGTTCTTATTGCGAATCGAGGGGAAATTGCCTGCCGTATTATACGAACTGCCCGGTGTTTGGGTATTCAAACTGTTGCCATTTATTCACAAGTGGATGCGGCTTCTCTTGCGGTGCAAATGGCGGATAAAGCCTATGCTATTGGTCCACCGGCCGCGTCTGAAAGTTATTTAAATATTACAAAAATTATAGCTATTGCCAAGACAGCAAAAGTAGATGCTATTCATCCAGGCTATGGTTTTTTAGCAGAAAATGTAACTTTTGCTAAAGCCTGCCGTGAGGCTGGCTTTATCTTTATAGGTCCTTCTCTTGAAGCTCTTCAAAAAATGGGATCCAAAAGTGAGGCGAAAGCCATAGCCCGAAAAAGTGGAATTCCTTCTATTCCTGGTTACGAAAAAGACCAAAACAACCTTTCTGAGGAAGCGGATCGAATAGGGTATCCCTTAATGATTAAGGCTGTGCTGGGAGGAGGGGGAAAAGGATTACGACGGGTAAATGCACAAGCCGAGTTTCAAGACGCTCTTGAAACTTGTCAACGTGAAGCTTTGTCATTTTTTGGAAGCGCCGACGTTCTTTTAGAAAAGTATATTCCTTCTGCTCGTCATATCGAGGTGCAAATTTTTGGGGATACTCATGGAAACATCGTTCATCTTTTTGAGCGAGATTGTTCTCTGCAAAGGCATCATCAAAAAGTTGTTGAAGAAACTCCTTCCTTGCTATCGATTGATTTAAAAGAGGATCTTTGTCATGCAGCCTGCAAACTTGGACATTTCATTCGTTATGAGGGGGCAGGAACAGTTGAATTTTTGGTAGATGAAGAGGGCAAGTTTTACTTTATGGAAATGAATACCCGCCTGCAAGTTGAGCATCCGATTACCGAGTCCATTACGAATCTTGATCTTGTCGAATGGCAGTTTCAGGTTGCTTCGGGTCAAAAACTCCCCCTTTTTCAAGAGGAGATTCACCAGCAAGGTCATGCCCTTGAATTGCGTCTCTATGCAGAAGATCCTCATTGTCATTTTAAGCCTGTTACAGGACGTATCTGGAGTTACCAAACTCCAGAAAATGTCCGAATTGATTCAGGAATTCATCCCATTGATACCATTACTCCCTATTATGATTCTCTTTTGGCCAAGCTTATTGTCAAAGGAGAAAATCGCCTTGAGGCCCTACAAAAAGCTCATTTTGCTTTGAATACCTGGAAAATTCTTGGTCTTAAAACAAATTTGCTATTCTTAAAAAATCTTCTTGAAGAGAAATCGATACTGAACAATCATTTTGATAGAGAATATATTGATCATCATCTTGAAAAACTTGCTCCGCAAAAAGATATTCCGGCAAGGTTGTTTGATGCAGCATCACTTATCAAAGTTCTGTCTGAATTAAAAGATGATCCCTCTCCCTGGGCAGAAAGGCGAAACTGGCGTTTGGAAGGATATGCACCTCTTTCTTTGACATGGGTTTGTGAAGAAATTCAAAAAACGGTTTTTCTCACTTATTCCCCTAAGGGATGGATGGATGAGTCTTTAGAGCTTTTTGAAGGGTCACTTTCTGATCAGACACTTAGTTTTCCCGATCTTATTCTTCCCTACTGGAAGAGAGGAGAAGTGATCTCTCTCTTTTACCAAGGAGAAAATTATAATTTTACTCCTCACTCCTCACTTTTTATAAAACCTCCTCTGTCGAACCAGGCGTCCTCTTTAAAAGCACCCTTAACAGGAAGAGTCGCTCTTATCCTTGTGACAACAGATGAAATAGTTTCAGAACATCAACCTCTCCTTATTCTCGAAGCCATGAAAATGGAGCACATGATTATTTCTCCTCAAAAAGGAAAAATTAAGAATATTTTTTATAAAATAGGGGATGTTGTAGAAGAAGGTGCCGATGTCATCGACATTGAACAAGAGGGAGAAGACGATGAGCTTGCCAAAACATGTTAAAATTGTTGAGGTGGGGCCCCGTGATGGCCTACAAGCCGAAAAAATAATCCTTCCTGTTGAGATACGTATACAATTTATTGATCTCCTCTCTGAAACAGGATTACAAGCCATTGAAGTGGGCAGCTTTGTGTCACCCTTATGGGTTCCTCAACTTGCGGAAAGTGGTGCCGTCTATCAGGGCATTACCAAAAAAGAAAATGTTGATTATTCTCTTTTGGTTCCAAATCAAAAAGGGTATGAAATCGCACTTGAAAATAACGTTAAGTCTATTGCTGTTTTTACAACAGCTTCAGAAACGTTCTGCCATAAAAATATGAATGTTTCCTTTGAAGAAAGCATAGATCGTTTTCGTAAATTTATCCCAGAAGCTAAGGCTAAAGGGATGCGTGTCAGGGGGTATATATCTTGCGCTATCAGTTGTCCG